>NZ_LSGP01000028.1 GCF_001611555.1 Anaerosporomusa subterranea | reverse complement strand
CAATTGAAGCAGCGTGTTCGAAGGAGAAGCCAAGGAACGTCGCGGCGATAGCAGTGGCAAAAATGCCAAACTGAGCAGCAGCGGCGAACAGCATAACCTTCGGATTACGGATTAGCGGTGCAAAGTCACACATAGCGCCGATGGCAACGAAGATAAGGACAGGAAACAGTTCATTAGCGATACCCAAGTTATACAAGGTAATCAAGAAGCCTTACCCTCCCATTAGATATATTGAAGTATACTGTTTTAGACTAGGAGCTGATAATCAGCCAAATTGTTTGGTTGCGTCAGTTTTATGACTGGCGCAACCCAAACATTAGAATACTTAGCCGACAACAACCATGATTTGGCCAGGTTTTACGTTTTCACCAGCGTTGACGTTGACTGATTTAACAGTACCAGCAACCGGGGAACCAATTTCGTTTTGCATCTTCATGGCTTCAAGCAACAGTAGAACGTCGCCTTTTTTCACAGTTTGACCGGCTTTGACGTTAACTTTGCTGACTTTGCCAGGCATTGGAGCGGTAACAGGAGTATCGCCAGCTTTCACTTCAGCAGGAGCAGCGGCAGCAACCGGAGCGGGTGCAGCGGCAGGAGCAGCTGTAACCGGAGAGGGAGCAACCGGAGCCACAGGTGCAGCTGCCGGAGCGGCAACTACAGCAACACCTTCCTCAGCAACCTCCACATTGTAGGAAACACCATTCACATTCACTTTAAACTTTCTCATTGTCATCTTCCTCCATTCAATCTCATGCAATTTTTTGATTTGCTAGGAGACCGTTGCAAAACCTCCATCTGCGTTGCACCCGCAAGGGGTATGCCGCCAACTCTACGGCGCTGAAGCACCAAGAATTGCGCAATCACGACTACGTTTGCTTGCTTGCGTACCTTTATGTACGCGGTGATGCTAACAAACTAGGTGGCCACAATTGCTGTTACGTCGCATAGGTAACAACGTAGCGCAAGCCTCGCTGTTCCTAGCAGCTGGAGCTTTTTCAACTAGTCTCGTGTTTTTTAAGGAAATCTGTTGCTTTTGCAACAGAGTCCTAGAGTACCTTAGAATGACTGTCGGCCGTCCATAATCTTCTGGCGACCGGAAGCAGCCCAAGCATTGCTGGCGCGCTTAATGCGTAAAGCACCAGCGCCGCCGCCTGCATGAACAACAACTGCGGCAATAGCGGCGATCAATTCGGCGTCGTCGCTCATTACCATGTTGATGCCCGCGCTGATAGCTGCAACAATTTCCGGCGTTAAGCCGGGAGCTTCAGCCTCTACAGAAGCTAGCGCTGCAGCAGCGGGAACGGCCTTCTTCTCTTTTTTCGGAGCCTCAGCCTTTTTTCCGCTACCGAACAGTGAATCAAACAAACCCATTATTCAATCCCCTTTCTCTGGGTTATAGCGGAATATTGCCATGTTTCTTGGCCGGGCGTGTTTCTCGCTTCGTAGCCAGCATGTTGAGAGCAGTGATGATGCGGGGACGTGTTTCCTGCGGCTCGATGACAATATCAACAAAACCGCGTTCAGCTGCTTTGTACGGGGTAGCGAAGTCTACCACATACTGGTCAGTTTTTGCTGTGGCGTCCGGATCATTTCGGAAGATGATATTAGCCGCGCCGGCAGGTCCCATAACCGCAATTTCGGCGGTCGGCCAAGCAAAAACCTGATCTGCTCCAAGGTGTTGGGAGCACATGGCGATATAAGCGCCACCGTAGGCTTTACGGGTGATGACAGTGATTTTCGGAACAGTTGCTTCCGAGTAAGCATACAGCATTTTCGCGCCATGACGGATAATGCCGGTGTGTTCTTGACCAACGCCTGGCAGGAAGCCAGGTACGTCAACCAGGTTGACGAGAGGAATGTTAAATGCATCGCAGAAGCGGATGAAACGAGCCGCTTTGTCAGATGCGTCAACATCCAGGCAGCCTGCCATAAACTTCGGTTGGTTGGCGATTATGCCGACTGTCTGACCGTCAAACCGGGCAAAGCAAGTGATGATGTTCTGGGCAAAATGCTCATGCACTTCATAGAATTCACCGTTGTCAACAATGCGCTCGATAACTTCTTTCATGTTGTACGGCATGTTGGGGTTATCTGGCATAATAGTAACGAGCTCCGGATCCATGCGATTCGGATCATCAGTAGACTCGAACACAGGAGCCTCTTCCATGTTATTTGAGGGCAGGAAGCTCAACAGGTGACGAATCTGCTGAATGCAATCGTCTTCATTCTCGGCTGCGAAGTGCGCTACACCGGAAACCGTGTTATGGGTCAGGGCGCCGCCGAGAGCTTCAGAGGTTACTTCTTCGGCAGTAACTGACTTGATAACCTGTGGACCGGTGATGAACATCTGGCTAGTGTTCTTTACCATATAGATGAAGTCGGTGATAGCAGGGGAATACACAGCACCGCCGGCGCATGGTCCCATGATGACGGAGATCTGTGGAATTACGCCTGAGGCCAGTGTGTTTTCAAAGAATATCTTGCCGAAGCCTGACAAAGCATCAACAGCTTCTTGGATACGAGCACCGCCGGAATCATTCAGTCCAATCACCGGTGCACCCATCTTCATTGCGAGTTTCTGAACCTTAACAATTTTGGCGGCATGCATTTCACCGAGTGAACCGCCTTCAACGGTAAAGTCCTGAGCGTATACATAGACCAGACGACCATCAATAGTGCCGTAGCCAGTAACTACGCCTTCTCCCGGAAGTTCTTTTTTCTCCATGCCGAAATTCGTGCAACGGTGAGAAACGAATTGATCGAGTTCAACAAATGTTCCCGAATCAAGCAATTTAGCAACCCGCTCGCGGGCAGTCATTTTCCCTTGAGCATGTTGCTTATCAATGCGTTTCTGGCCGCCGCCTGCTAGAATGACTTGTTGTTTCTTTCTGAGTGTTTCGCGTTTTTCCTTAACCGAAAACATGGTACACCTCCGAAATAGCGTTAGAAAATTCTTTGTCTTTGATTCTGCACTGTATAATCATAATAAGATATAAGGATGAGAAAACACTTGTCGCTATAAAATGACAAAAAACGAGCCTAAAAGGCCCGTTTTTTGTTCCCTAAAATTACTTATTTAACTATATTCCCATTGCTCTCTTAAATTCTTGGATGAAATGGCAACCGGTATGTACTATACCGAACGTCACGATGCCGTGTGGTACCATTTTAACGTTTAATATGTCGAAAAAGAGAAATACAAACAGCGACAGATGATCATAGAGTACGTCTTTTGGTACACTAAAGCAGAACTGGAGAGAGGGTCTTTCGCCCGTTTGAATAAGCGTAACTTCGCACATGCCTCCACAGGTTCAATTTGATAGCCGACGCAGCGGAAAAATTACCGCATTTGTCCACTATCATAGTTAAATTGCCACCCGATACCAAACTTATCTGTTACGAATCCGTAGCATTTGCTCCAGAAGGTTTCTTGAAGATCCATACCTACATTGCCGCCTTCTTTCAGCTTATTAAATAGAGATTTAATCTCATCAATGTTCGTGCTAACTATTGTAAGGCTTATGTTGTTTCCTGCAATAAAAGGCATACCAGGACAAACGTCAGAGAACATGACATTGCTTCCATTAATGCTAAGCCGTGTGTGCATTACTAAACTTTTTGCTTCCTCTGGAAGAGTAAACTCCGGGCTAGGTGGCACATCTCCAAAGGTCATAATTTGTGGTTTTTCTGTTCCAAAAACCTTTGCGTAAAACTCTACAGCTTCACGACAGTTCCCATTAAAATTAATATAAACCTCAACAGCCATTTGCTTCGCTCCTTCGTGTTAATTTCAATCATTCTCCGAGAATGGTTTACTTAGTATAGACGAAAGTAGGCGTAAGCATGACTTTCTCACACCAAAATTAGATCAAATCATGTTCCAACGAAGGGTACCCAGGTTAATTTTTACATTTAATTCTTTCCAGTTGTTATATAGACGAATCCGCCGCCAAATCGAGTGGTGTCCAGCCAACAACCTAAATCAAATGTAATTGAGCGGCCTCCGTCATAACAGGTAGCCATGTAACGACTCTCGCTTGCGTCATAAGACAAAGATACGAGCACAATCCAATGCCAACTCTCCAATGCTATCTCTCTACCTCTATGCAAGTTCAAAAATGCAATGGGACAATCCGAAGTAATACCATCCTCCAAAAACTTTACCACTTGTGAAAGAGATACCCTTTTAGACCGGGATGCAGTAACGCTTAGTCTGTGACATTGCCAACTCAGTCTAAACTCCCCCAAAAGTGCCTCAACACCCTTACAGAATTTCTCCGTACTGTTGAGTCCTAATAACCACCCAGGAGTAACATAGTTCCATACATTTTCAAGTACATTTGTTATAGCGGGAATGCTGTGAAATGTATACGGCAGGGGTTCCGCCTCTCGCCTATTCAGATACGAAAGCAACATGGCGGCGGCTGTTGGCCCGCAACCCCTTGTTCTCTGAAACGAGGTGGTATACCACCCCTGATTGTAACCGTATAGTATTTGGTTATCAGACTCAACCTGCAACCACTCTGGGCGCCTGATTTTCATACTTTAATTCACCCCTTTCGTAAATTAGTACACTAGTTCAGTTATCCTATAAATCCAAAAAGCAAGATCAAGCTCAACTCGCTTAACTAAAGTCTTCAGAGCACATACTACATTAGATATGACCATCGCCTACCAATTTTAATCATTTCTAAAAGGGGAAAACAATATGAAACCTAACACATGTTTACGATGGAGTCTTGTCCACATTGTAAGAGAGCTTTACTGTGGATGGAGGAGCTAAAACAGGAAACCCCAGAGTACAGAATTTAGTAGACTTCTTAACAATGAAGCCTCAACTCCTGCATTCCGCAAGGGTTGAGGCCGTTCTTCGCCGTTACCAGTGAATACAGTTCTGTTGTATTAAAGTTGCATTAAAACTGCATTTATACCTTTTTAACAAATTCAGATTTCAATTTCATAGCTCCAAAACCATCAATTTGGCAATCAATATCATGATCTCCATCAACCAAACGAATATTTTTTACTTTTGTACCTATTTTTATGACTGATGAACTTCCTTTTACTTTAAGGTCTTTGATTACTGTTACAGAATCACCGTTGTTTAAAGTATTCCCACTTGCATCTTTGATAATCTTTTTATCTTCACTACTATTGTCGGGTTGTAATTCTAAAGTCCACTCATGAGCACATTCCGGGCAAATAAAAAGACTTCCATCTTCGTAAGTGTATTCTGAATTACATTTTGGGCAATTTGGAAAATCAGACATGATTTCATTTTCTCCATTCATTATTGTTAATATAATATATTATCATAGTATTCACCTATTGACAAACCGGTCCTACAAGCTCTCATGATGATCATTTGGGGATAGTTGTCGCCAGCTGTCCTCACCCGATAACCATCGATGATCCTTTGTAGTAATCCAGCGTGGATGCTTGGGCCAAGCCCACCTACCAGTCCGACTTTTTTCATTATAAGTACCAGCAAATATTAGCTTGCTCTAAAAGGCCTTTGTCCAAAACTAACAGTTATGCAGAAATACCCATATCCTGTTGTAGGTTATGGGTATTTCTCTTGCTTATTTCTGCCACAAATTTGTCCGTATCACCTATAATGGCGAATTACTTTGTTATTCTATTTTCTCTATTGTCATATTTTTGTCAAACTATTGTTATATAGTACTATTAAATCCACATTGAGGAGATGACTTTTATGAGAAAACTATCCTTCTTAGTAGTACTCACCTGCTTCCTTGTCACCTTTTCCGGAACAGCTTTTGCTTGGAGTGATCGTTCCGAAGACCGTCCCTATCTAGCTCATTTCGGTGCCCCTAGCCTGTCTATATGGCATGATCGGAATGACGAGTTCCATGTAAAATCAACGAACTTGCGCGGCCAGCATATATTTACTGGTGTGATTCAAACCGATGGACGTTTCTACGATATTGACGAAAAAAACATGGAAAATGGTGATTTCGTTAGACTAGATCGTGACCGTAACTCCATCCGTTTCCGTTTAACAGGTCGCGGATTTGACGAATTTAACTTCAAAGTAAGAAGGGGAGATACCCTAAAATTTGATCTCAATAAAGACGGCCGTGACATGCCAAGAAAGCAAATATTCATTGGCAAAGATGGCTGGCATCCTGGAGATAACAGGTTTACCTTAAGATAATAACAGATACGTAGCGGGCGTTTGAAACGTCCGCTTTTTTTATTACTAGGCGCCAGCATACTGCTTATAGTGGCAACACATAACCCAATCGGAATACCGTACTCTTCCGTACCTAGGCTAAAACAATACCACAATATTATCATTTTGCGCTTGCAAGATAGTTGTCAACCTCGCGTAGCAGTTCCTCTATTTCTTCTAGTGTCAACTCAATGTCTATCATATCTCGTTCTCTCACTTCAGACACCTCCATCACCTTGGATTGTGCAAAGTGTTCACGTTCGTCACCCAATGCCTTAACTTGGGCCACGACAGCCTAAATCTCTTGTTGGTTTCGGCAAGATTCTCTTTTTCAAGTATCAGTGATTTACGGTTAAAGTCAATGCAATTGTTTCTATGATTAGTTCCATTCTTTTGGCATGCTACATTTTCTGTAATAGGGCGTTTAGCAATACACTTGTTACAACCAACAACACATCGTGTCTCGTTAGTGAGTAAACCTCTGCGTTCAAGATATCGCCCCTTTTGTAACGAATGTTGACTTTGTTGTATTTTTGCTTTCGCCCGAAGCTAACTTATATCCTGCAACTCAATGCGACTTTAACAATACTGTAACAATACTTTAACCAATAGCTAACAAGCTAATATAGACTTAAAGCAAATAGGGTTACCTGCCTATCGTTGTGGTACGATAGATCGAAAATTGCGCGTCAAGATAAGGTAGCATCCGTCCCAGCAGCACAAAAAAGCAAGACCTCAACCCTCGCATTCCTCAAGGATTGAGGCCAGATCCGACAGTGCAATAATAAGGGCAATGACACAAATAGCGTTTAGGAAGCATCAGACGATTCCGTTGCTTTCCAAACGCTACTGTACTCTTCTGGTTCTTTCACCAAACGAGCAAGACTGGGTTGTTATGTATATAACGCAGCACATGACCCCTCCGCGGGTAGTGAGATTACAATGCTTCCAAGGGCGTGATTACTTATCGCCTCTACCGCGGCAGCTTTCTAGATTATGCACATGAACATGCTGGCCAACTTTTATATTTTGCGTAGCAAGCCCAATTACTTCACCGTATTTGACAATACGATCACCTTCACCAATCTCCCGGATGGCAAACTTATGCCCAAATGGAATTGCCTCGCTCACTTGAATAGATACTGTCTCTTCACCGACCTTAAGATCTACGCCTGTATTCGGCGCTATGGGTTCCACCACTGTGGCAACATTATCGTTCGCCTTCATCACAATGGCCCGAAATTTAGCCATCATTATCAAGCCACCTCTCCGTTCGTTCTTTAAATCGTCGGTCCTATCCGCCGGATTGCAAAATCATTAAACCCTAATATTTCCGCTTTTGTCGGGTTTCCCGAGGCGACTTCCAATAGTTCGTCAAATATCCGTTTACCTACTTGCTCAACACTTTCCAAGCCGCTAATAATTGTTCCGGCATTGACATCGATATTGTCATTCATGCTTTCAAACAACGCAGTATTGCTAGCCACTTTAATCGTGGGAGCAACCGGCGAACCGCAACAAGTACCGCGTCCAGTAGTAAAGACCACTAAATGGCACCCTCCAGCAACCATTCCTGTAAGTTGCTCAATATCATGTCCTGGAGTATCCATCCAGACCAAGCCTTTCATATTCACAGGTGAAGCATAATCAATCACAGCCTGCAGAGGCCTCGTACCAGCCTTATGGATACAACCAAGCGATTTTTCTTCAATGGATGAAAGTCCGCCCTCGATATTTCCAGGACTTGGTTGGCTGCCACGCATATCAACACCCATTTTTCTAACCTCTGTTTCACAGGAGTTTATCAGTTCGAAACATCGAGCAGCGACTTGAGCATTAACCGCCCTTCCAGCGATAATGTGCTCAGCGCCGATAATCTCAGTTGTTTCAGCCAATATAACAGTCCCACCAGCATCAATGAGTAGATCGCTTGCAACTCCCAACGCCGGATTCGCTGAAATACCGGAGCAAGCATCCGAACCACCGCATTCTGTGCCAAGTATTAGATCCGAAGCATCGATCGAAACACGCTTGGAAAGCGATGCATCGTTTACCATTTGCTTTGCCAAACTAACGCCTTGGGCAATCGCGTTCACTGATCCGCCAGCGTCCTGTATAATAACAGTCTCCACTGCTTTATAGGGGCAGTGTTTTTTGATGTTGGCAGCTATATCCTGAGCCCGAATGGTTTCACATCCTAGTCCAACAACAATCACACCGAATACATTGGGATGAGCGCCGTGGCCGACCAGTACTTGGGCAGTTAAATCAGCATCTGCTCCCAGTTGGCCGCATCCATGTTGATGTTCTATCCAATTTGTTCCAATCACTGATTGTGAAATTCCTCGTGCTACCCGGTTTGCACAAGTAACGCTTGGCAAAATCAATACATGATTACGAACCCCGACTTTTCCATCAGGCCGTCTATACCCTTGGAACTTCATCATGTCACCTCTTCCTCTCTCATAGGATACCTTCTACTTCGTCCCCTTTACGACCGGCAGCATGTCAGGAGCATGGGTTAATACAGTAACCTTGGCATCGCAGCCTTTTTCTACAAACGCTTTTTCCAATGCCTTATCGATAGACACGCATGGTGTAAAACCTAATTTCATAGCATCTTCGTCACAAATGCCGTCCGACACCAGATAGACTGATGCATGTTCCTTAACCCTAGCCCATCCAATAACCGCAGATGCTGCTACTTCATCCTGGATTTCTTTTCTGCTGATCATATTCTCTATAGCAGCAATTGACTTATTAGT
The DNA here is from genome assembly GCF_001611555.1 of Anaerosporomusa subterranea. Lineage (NCBI taxonomy): Bacteria > Bacillati > Bacillota > Negativicutes > Acetonemataceae > Anaerosporomusa > Anaerosporomusa subterranea. The sequence continues at coordinate 126,837 of NZ_LSGP01000028.1, read as the reverse complement.
TATCTCTAAAGCATCTGCATGCATTACGGCTACGCCTTCAGGGCAAGGAGTTGCGAGTATAATAATTCCTCCCGTTTTAACAGCCAAATCAGCAGGGTACAATGCTTTGTGCGCCTGCCAGAATTCCAAATCACACGGATAAGAGCCGGCCACCACGATATCCGCTTTCTCAGGGATCTCGACGGAATATACTTTTTCAGCTAGATCTACGCCAGCATTAAAGGCTTCTACTGTATCACCGTAAAAAACCCCCACAGCTCCCCCATGCCGATTCAGCACTGTGTTAACGATCGTATGCAAGCCAACAGCTTTAGCAATGCTATTCAGTTCATTACGCACCGGGTTTTCACGAAGTCCCAGGTTCAAGCGAGGTGACCGAAAGCTCAAAAGATGGGTTCCGGCGGTTGTCTGCTCACCTGAAATGCCTGGCTGAACGATCTTAGCTCCACCAGCAAATCCAGGAACAATGTGAGGCACTATACTGCCAATGCCAATCTTAAAATCTGCTTGAACTACTTCTTTATTAACTAAAATTCTGGTACCATTCGAAGTTTCCCCTAAATCCTCCAGCAGATCAAAATTCTTATAATCATGGTTTTTAATCGTTACCCGGCGAACTACTTCTTCACCAAACTTTAAAAGGATTTCATCTTGTGTCATGAAACGATGCGTACCTAGAGCAATAATGACAGTAATTTGCTCATCTTTAACCCCAGCATCGTTTAACTCATCTAATAGTATTGGAATAATCTTGTCTGTAGGTGTCAATCTTGTGTTATCATCTGCTACCAATACCACTTTTTGAGCTCCTTGGGCAAGCTCCTTTACAGTTTTAGTGCCAATCGGATGGTTGACAGCTCGGACTACTTCCCTGCGAACATCAGGCACTGCTTCAAAATCTTTTGGCGAATACACACCAACAATATTTTTCTTCGGCACGCGGAACTCTTTAGTGTCATTTCCATAGGGGATTTTAATAGTTTCCATGCTTATTACTCCTTAAGAAGTGACCACAGTAGACTGTTATGTACTACTGTGGTCACAATTTCAGTGTCTATCCACTTTTTCTTACCAGCTTGGGAGAATGGTGCCTTTGAAATGATCGAGAACAAATTGTTTAATAGGCTCTGATTGATAAATCTTTGCGAATTTTTGATAAGTAGGATTATCCTTATCTTCCGCTCTGACCACGATCAGGTTAGCATAAGGAGAGTTGCCGTCTTCCACTAAGAGTGCGTCTTTGGCAGGAACAAGGCCGGCAGGAAGTGCATAGTTTGTGTTAATAGCGACGAGATCCACGTCATCCAAGGATCGAGGGGTCTGGGCAGCTTCAATTTCAATGATTTTGAAGTTCTTCGGATTTTCCGCTATATCAAGGACAGTAGCATGCACGCCTACGCCCGGCTTGAGCTTAATAACTCCGGCTTTTTCTAGCAGCAGTAAAGCACGGCCGCCGTTAGTAGGATCATTAGGAATAGCGATAGTTGCTTTCGGCTTCAAGTCAGCGATGGCTTTTACCTTCTTGGAGTATATGCCCATGGGAAGGATGATTGATTTACCGGTAGCGACAAATTTATACTGTCTGTCAGCCATGGCTCTTTCAAGGAATGGCTTGTGCTGGTACACGTTAATATCGAGATCCTTCTGTGCCAATGCCACATTAGGCTGAATGTAATCGTTAAATTCAACGATTTCGACCTTAAGGCCCTGTTTTTCCGCTTCGGCCTTAACCTTTTCCATTACTTGCGCATGGGGGCCGGCAGTAGTTCCGACCTTGATACTGGTTTTAGCGCCGCCCTTGTCAGCTGCTTTGTCAGCTGCTTTTTCAGAACTGCCGCAGCCGACCGCTAGGAGTAGAAAAAGAGTTGTCATAAGAAGTGCAATTGCTTTTGTGAACTTGTTCATGAAATAACCTCCTAAAAATGATAAAATTGAATACCTTTCACCACTGATGTAAAATCTACTTTCTCAATATATCGACTAGCGAGTGGCCTGGAGGTCCCAGAGTGTATGCATCCACTTTGACACCTTAACCTTTGCCCGGAGCAATAAAAAGCCCCTCTCGATGAGAGGGGTAAAACACGCATTGTGTTCCCTCTCATCTTCCAGGATTTCTCCTGCTGGATTTAGCACCTCTGCATTTCTGCCGGTTGCCGGGTGTCATCGGGCCAGTCCCTCGACCACTCTTGATAAGAGTCAATATTCGATTGCTAATATAATATCAGCTTCAAATGTCGTTGTCAATATGTTTAGGCTGGCAATTACCGTCAGTCTACTTTTGGGCTAAGCCTAACGACATCGTCACCACGAAACTTTTCACGATGCAACCCAATCTTTGCAGACGTCGACCCACATCAACCCTTGCGCATATTGATATAATTCATCGCTTGTTAGCTCTATAGCCGAATTACTACTACCGCAGGCTGGAAAAACAGTATCAAACCGCTTTATTGAAACGTCAACATATGTCTTCACCTTAGAAGTCTTGATGGCAAAAGGACAAACACCGCCTACTGCATGACCGGTGAATTCAAGAACCTCATCTGGGGTTAACATCTTTGCTTTGATTCCAAATTGATCCTTAAACTTTCTATTATCCACTTTTGCATCGCCGGCGGTCACAACTAGAATGCATCCATTTTCATTCTTAAAGGAAAGTGTCTTTGCAATGCGAGCCGCAATAACCTGCAACGCCTGTGCTGCAAGCTCTACCGTTGCACTTGAGACTTCAAACTCCATAACATCATTTGCTCTACCTTGCTGTGCAAAATAATCTTTTACAGCTTCAATTGCCATTTTTATTACTCTCCTTGAACCCCACGAGCAAACGAAAAAGGTTTCCTGCGGGTCTTCTTTATTTCTCGAACGGCTCGAAGCAATGAATATCACTCAAGCCGCCGGCGTAGCGCTTTCGGCAATCTTTCTTTTTCCTAATAGTAATTGCCATCCTGGCTTGCAGTCAAACAAAAGTACGCGATCCAAAGCTCAACTTTATTGGTATCGTCTTATACCTTCTCAATATGTAGACGCTACTTCTTATATAATCCTTGGAAAAATAAACGTGATAGCTTCTTCCTCCGGAATAGGCTGACTAAAAACATATCCTTGAATGTGATCACAGCCAATCTTCAGTAGCAGCTCAAGCTGATTTTCAGTTTCCACTCCTTCAGCAACGATGACCAAACCCAAAGTATGTCCCAAATTAATAATGGATCCCACCAGTTGCAACTGTTCTCTTCCATCGGTAATCTTGTCCATAAAGGATTTATCAATCTTCAATGTCCCTACCGGCAAGCTCATTAAGTATGTTAACGAGGAGTATCCTGTACCAAAATCATCTAAGGCAAGCGTCACTCCCATATGTCGCAACTCTTCCAGTTTAATAGCACTATCTTCCATCGATTCGATCAATGCACTCTCTGTAATCTCAAATTCGATTTGTCCCGGTTTTATACCCGCCTTCTTAATCGTGTCACAAACAGTGTCTACAAAGTCATCCGCTATCAGCTGACGCGGTGATATATTAACCGCAATATGAACATTCTCTTTTTCCATATCAGCCAATCGCCGCGCAAACCGGCAAGCTTCTTGAAGTACCCATTTCCCAATCGGCAAGATTAGTCCGCTTTGCTCAGCTAAGGGGATAAATCGGTCTGGCGACACCAAACCAAATTCAGCGCTATTCCAGCGGAGCAGCGCCTCAAATCCGACAATATCACCCGTCATCGTAAACTGCGGCTGATAATGTAAGAACAATTCCTCACGCTCTAAAGCACGACGCAAACCGTTTGTTAGCATCATCTTTTCATAAGTATCTTGCAACATGAATGCTTCATAAAAATGCCAGCAGTTTCTGCCCGCTTGCTTGGCGGCATACATCGCACTATCGGCTTTCTTCAAGAGATCCTCGCCTCTATCACCATCTTCAGGATAGATGACAACGCCAATACTTGCTGACATTTGAAAGTGTTCATCAGAGACTTCATACTCTCGGCAGAGTTCCTGAATTGCTTGTTCGGCGATTTGGCTTGCTCTCTCCCTGGTGGCTTCTCCAGACAGAACAACGACAAATTCATCTCCTCCAATACGAGCCACCAACGCCTGTTCACCGACAGCATTAATAATATGCTTGCCAGCTTCGATAATAACTTTATCGCCAAAGGTATGCCCAAAATTGTCGTTGACCGATTTGAGGTCATCCATATCGATAAACAAGAGAATCCCGCTTGCTTGACCGCAACGCGCCTTAGCCATTTCTTCTTCAAGCAGTAAGTTTAAACGTGCCCTATTGGGCAGTCCAGTTAGTGCATCATGAAAGGCTAAATTCTCCAAGCTCTCCTGATGCTGTCGCAATTCAGAAACCATCTGATTAAAATTCATCGCCAATACACCAATTTCATTAGAAGAAGTACTATCAAGGCGTACTGCCAAATTGCCTTCTTTAATTTGGTTAGTGGCATTAACCATTTCGACTAACGGGTTGGTTAATCGACGAGAAAACCAAAATGTCAGTAATGCCGAGAGCACTAGTACCCCCAGCCCGACAAAAACGATCTTGATAGTCACATCTTCCATGAACGCTAGCGCGGTACTTTTCTTTTGCACCACAATCAAACTCCAAGGGTCAGATGCTCCAGGTAGGGGAATGGATCTGTATGCGCAGATATTTTTCTCTCCGTTTAGTTCTGTATATTCTCCTACCCCTATCTCGCCTGCCATAACCTTAGCGACGATAGCCTGCAAAGAAGAATCGATCTTAAAATCAATTTCCCGAGTGATCTCATTACCCTTTTCATCTTTCAACATATAGCCATTCTTATCTTGTAATAACACACTTTTTTTCATTGTGCTATAGTTGTAAAGTTCAGCAACCTGATTTCTGTCAGGATGAGCAACGACTACCCCCTGTCCATCTAAAAGATAGGCATAGCTGCCCTCCCCAGAGCTGAATCGTTCCACCATCTGCTGCAATGTGCCTGTTTCAATATCGGCCATGAGCAAGCCGCTTAGCGTGCCATCAGTGTATATTCCATGCAGAATAGTCGTGATGGGAGAATCAGACGCTACCGAATAATAGGTTTTGCTGATAAATGGCTGTTTTTCGGCCATGAACTTTTTGAACCACCAACGGTTTGCTCGATTGGCCAACTCGCCACTAGTTCGAGCTGTTTGGTCCCCGTTAAGTTTATGCAAAATCAGCAGCTGAAAAAACGGAAATCGTTTTGTAGTATCGATTAAGATTGTGCGTTGTTTTTCGGGAGCAAGATTATGGATATCCGGATACTCCGCTACAAGCTCGTTAACGGAATAAGCGTTCCCCATAAACTGAACAATATTAGCTGCTAAGTTCTCGGCCATAGCTGCATTATTATAGTGCATTTTCTTTTCATAATCGGAGGAAACCAGGAAATAACTAATCATCAAAACCGAGGCAAGCGTAAGAATGATCAAAAAACAAATAATCGCGGTCAGTTGATGACGAATCAAACCGAACATGATGTTCCTCTTTCCATTTTCCGTTTATGACTTATATAAATAAAATAGCCATCACTCTGAATGTAAGTTATGGCTATTTTCTATTTTCAAACTGACAATCCCTGCTAAAATTCAACATAACGGGATACGGCTCTCTTTAATGGGTCTTACGTCGAATACGAAATACGAGTAGAAATAACGCTTGATAAGGCATTTAGATAAAAATATCGCCGTAGCAGTTGCGTATCACTACGAAAATCAACTGTCTGACGGCGATTTCCCAATTTATCGAAGCAGTAACTCACTACTCATAACTAACATACCGTTTTATATAAAACGGAATTGGTGCATCCATGCCATCAGGATACACTGTGGGTACTCATCCTGTACATTTTCCATCGGACGAATTTCCGTAAGTAAGTCATATTTCCGGGTGCGCTCGGCCAGAAGCAGCATTCCGTCTACACGCCATAAATCTGCAGAAAGTACTGCGCCTTCCATGGTCAGATATTCAATGCCTTCTACAAACGATACCCTATCGGCCGTCAAACTATCGCGGAATGCCTGAACATCTTCTGAATTCCAGTCTTCCAACCAGGGTTGTGCACTATTAATCCGTACAAAATCCTCCATGCTCAAATTTTGCTTAAAACGCCATTTTATGGCATAGGTTTTAAGGTAATCCTCAAAATCACTATTCTGCATAGGAATCTGCTCATAACTCTCACAAAATTGCTTCCACGTAACAGTACACGGTTTAGCCTGTCTGCGTATCATGTCATCATGTTTGATTATCATCGTAATACACCCACTTTTCTGCTAGCAGATTTGCTGCTACTGTTATTTTCTTCTTATCAAATGCTATTTCCTTTTAAGCAGTAAACAAAAATTCGGCATTGACTGTTAATACCGCCGCCAAGACTCGCTTAATAAATCGCTTTTCACACCCTATGCTGTTATACATAAAATGCAATAAAAAAGCATCCCGAAAGATGCTTTAGCTATTAGCTATTAAAACAATTAATTAAGTTTGATCTTCATTTCATAATAATCTTCAAAGTTATCTAGAATACCATTCAGCGCATTTTCAACATTCGCAAGGGTTACGGTAAGAGGGTTATTTTTGTTACCCAAATGAAGTTCGAACCCAAACAGTTGTCTACCATCAACATTATAGGCTCTATTATTACCAATGTTAATATTTGAAATGACCTTATTCTGAAACAATCTATGAGCTATTTCTTTATACAATTCCATATTTGTATTAACAGGCTCTTTTGTATCAATTTCCACTGAAAATATTTTGAACGTTGTATCACATGAAGTACACATTTTCAACACTTCCTCATATATTTTTGTTAAGAACACAAGAACGAAGTTCCTATTGTTTAGTATAACCTTTATAGTTTAACATTATTGATAATCATTTTCAATGTCATGTGTAAATCTTATACAATTTTATTTATTCAGCGAGTGCTTCCGCACTTCGCTGAGATTCTCCTCAATATTCTGCTACACCGCTCAGCGGCACTACATGCTATTTAGCAAAGCTACCTTGCTTAAACACCGTTATTTCTTCTCCGCTAGCGGTAATACCAATAATTTCAAGGTCTTGCGTACCAATCATAAAGTCTTCATGAACAAGCGAGTCGTTAACGCCAAACTCTTCCATTTCTTGTTTAGTCATGGTTTCGCCGCCCTTAATGCAGACGGGGTAGGCTTTACCTATTGCCAGGTGACAGGAGGCATTTTCATCAAACAAGGTGTTATAGAACAGAATATTTGCATTTGATATCGGTGAATCGAACGGCACCAGCGCTACTTCGCCAAGATAGCATGAGCCCTCATCCGTTTCAACGAGTTTCTTGAGTACTTCATAGCCTTTTTCGGCCTGGAAATCTACAATTTTACCAGCTTTAAAAGTTATTGAAAACTTATCAATTAAGTTGCCATTATAGTTTAAGGGTTTAGAGCTAAATACCGTACCGTTAATGCCTGTCTTTTTCGGCAAAGTAAATACCTCTTCGGTCGGCATGTTAGCGATAAACTCTATACCCTCAGGCGTATATTCTGAACCACCAAGCCAAATATGGTTTTCCGGAAGTTCAATCTCTAAATTTGTCCCAAGCGAGTTACTATAACGTAAGAACTTAAAGCGTGAAGAATTGAGAAAATCCATATGTTGTTTTAGCTTGCTTTTATGTTCTTCCCAGGCAGAAACAGGATCAACCGCATCAACCCTGACCGTTCTAAATATTGCCTCCCACAGCTTGGCAATGGCAGCCTGCTCATCTACATCCGGAAATACCTTTTTCGCCCATGCCTTGGTTGGTATAGAAACAACACACCAAACATTTTTGTTGCTCATAAGCCGTTCGCGGTATTCCTTCAACGCTGTGTTGCTGGCTTTTTGCGCCTTGCTTACTCGCTCCGGCTGCACATCCTTAAGCAATTCAGGGTCAGATGCTGCTATACTGACAAAAGCTGCCCCCTGCCGGACATGAGTCATATAAAACTCTTTTTCCCAATCAGGGAACTCATTAAAAACTGCTTCAGGCGCCTTAAGATATCTTAGCTTAGAAAATAATTCATCTTTCCATTTCATCACAACATCGCGTGCCCCGCTTGTAAAAGCCTGCTCGGCTATCATCCTGGCAAAAGCGGCACACTCAATCGGGGAGGTAATAACCAGTGTCTGGCCTTGCTGCAAATTCACCCCTGTATTTACTATCAGGCGGGCATACTTTTCGAGTAAAAGCTCATTATTCATTAAAAAGCTCCTTTCGTAATCGATACTGTTTGATCTATTATATATTTTCTCCGCTACTCTTAGTAGGATTCCTGCCTGTTAATTACTCCCACGTGCCAACAAGCAGGTGTCCCCGAAAGGGTGACGCCTATTTTTCGCAGTTACCAATGATATGGTTCTCCGTATCATCTCTAACGGCCAATTTTGTTTTTCTTGACAAGAGAAAGATAAGGTATAATAAATTCCGCAAATTGAATTAAGGGAAAAAGAGGACAAGTTTGCAGTCCAAAGGTAAAATGAAGTCACCACACACCATTTACCGAAAGGAGCACTGCAAACTTGTCCAAGAAAATTATACAGTTGAATGAGGTAATCATCAAGATATTAGCTAAAGCACTCATAGTATCTCTTCTATTTATTACGGTGCATCATTTGTGCAAAATTACCAGGCTGGGATAGCCGATCCTTTGAAATGCTCCTGTATGTATTGTTTTACTTCCTCCGACTGATAAGCTTTAATTAGCTTTTGAAAGACCGGTTTATCTTTATCCTTCATACGGACAACTAGCAGATTGGCAAAGGGAGAATTACCGTCTTCAATAAGAAGAGAATCCTTTGTTGGCACCAATCCGGCCACTATCGCATAGTTGGTATTGATGGCAGCAATATCGACATCCTCTAAAGATCGTGGAATTTGAGCGGCATCCAGTTCTTTAATTTTAATTCCCTTTGGGTTGCTAGTTATGTCAGTCAGCGTTGCTTTAATACCGACTCCTGGTTTCAATGTAATGAGACCGCCCTTTTCCAGAAGCGCGAGTGCTCTCCCGGCATTAGTAGGATCGTTAGGAATAGCGACAAGAGTTCCTGACCGGACCTCGTTAATATTCTTAACCTTATTCGAATAAATTCCCATTGGAAAAATAGCGGTTTTAGCTATGGAGACCAATTCGTATTTGCGGTCTTTAATTTGATTATCTAGCCATGGTTGATGTTGGTAGCTATTTGCATCAATTTCCCCTTGATTTAAGGAAATATTCGGCGTCATATAATCACTAAATTCGATTATCTGGATTCTCAAACCATCTTTTTCGGCGATTTTCTTGACTACTTCCATAATTTCCGCATGTGGTCCAGCAGTAACCCCTACCTTGATGGCAGTTTGCTCAACCGGTTTAGTCGCATTACTACTGCAGCCAGACAACAAAAGAAAGGCTAGGGTCAACAATAAAAAGTGTGTGATCATTTTATAATTCTTAGTCATTTTTTCCCCTCCGTTTTATATTATGTAATTTTAATTACACTTTTCTATGCATAAGTTTGTCATGCTTGGTCTAAGTAATCGAAGGCCAGCTGTGCAAAAACGGCAGACCCATACGCAAGAGCGCTTTCGTCAATATCAAAATGAGGATTATGTAACAATCTAGTTGCTCCCTCAGCCGGCTTGCCAACACCTAACCACAGTAAAGCGCCAGGCACCTGTTCTTGAAATTCCGAAAAATCTTCTGTCACCATGACTGGCATCGGGGCAACAATCTTGTTGTTATGTATAACCGCCTGCAGAGATTTCTGGCAGAAGGACACCAGATCTACAGGATTAATGACTGCCGGGTATCCCTTTTCAAACCGCACTGTTGCTTCAGTTTCCCAAGTTTTCGCAACTTGCTCCACAATCTCTTTTATCCGATTGCGTAATTTAGCTCGCAACTCCGGATCGATAGTCCGCAAGATACCTGTCATCTCCACACATTCAGGAATGATGTTGGAGGCCGACCCTCCGGCAATAGTGCCGAACGAAATAACTGCTGCTGCAAGAGGATCTATTTGCCGAGAAATTATCGTCTGTAATGCCTGAATAATCGCAGCCGCGACTATGATCGGGTCTCGAGTCTGCTGAGGCAGTGCGCCATGTCCTCCCTTGCCGGTAATTGTTATGAAAAGTGGGTCATTAGCAGCCATAACCGGCCCAGACTTCAATCCAATCGTTCCGGTCGGCAGTTCAGGCTGACTGTGCAATGCGAAAATTGCGCCAACCTCGGGATACGTGAGCACTCCCCGTTTGATCATTTGGCTTGCACCGCCGCCAATCTCCTCAGCGGGCTGGAAGATAAACTTTATGGTCCCTTTGATTAAATGCTTTTGCTTAACCAAGATCGCCGCTGCCCCTAGAGCGCAGGCAACATGAGCATCATGACCGCAAGCATGCATGACTCCAGTGTTTTTAGATCGATAGCAAATATCATTTTTTTCATCAATAGGCAATGCGTCAATATCTGCCCGCAAGGCAACCGTTGCTCCTTGTTGATCGCCTTGCAGAATGGCAACCAAACCGGTTTCCCCTTCCCATGTAACCACTTCGAGTCCAAGCTGATGCAAAAACTCAGCGATCGTTTGCGTCGTCTTTACTTCCTGCCAACTGAGCTCGGGAAACATGTGTAATTGACGTCGAATAGCAATAAGCGAAGGCAACAATACTTGAGCCTGTTGCAAAAAATCCATTTATATTTCCACCACCTCCACCATGTCTGCGACATTCTGGTGCCGCACTTCAATCAAAGAGCTAATGCCTGCTCCAGATCAGCAATCAAGTCCTCAACATTTTCCAAACCTACGGAAAAACGCAGCAAATTATTCGGAGTAGTACTCTCTGGCCCTTCGATAGAAGATCGATGTTCGATTAGGCTTTCTACTCCACCAAGACTGGTAGCCCTGGCTATGATTTTCACTCGACCGGTTACTGCAAGAGCGCTTTTCTGGTCGCCCAGCACTTGGAAAGACAGCATCCCTCCGAACATGCTCATCTGTTGCCGTGCAATTTTATAACCGGGATGTCCGGGCAATCCTGGATAATAAACACGCTCTACTCGGGGATGTTGATTCAGAAATTCAGCAATTTTCAAGGCGTTCTCTGAGTGGTTGCGAATCCTGCAAGGTAGTGTCTGTAGACCTCGCGATACCAGCCAACAATCAAACGGCGATGGCACTGCCCCACCAATTTGCTGTATGAGCCTCAGTCTTTGAAAGAAAGTATCATCTGTTTTGCCGACTACCGCCCCGCCAAGCACATCACTATGCCCACCAAAATACTTAGTAGTAGAATGAATGACAAGATCGGCTCCAAGTTCGAGGGGGCGCTGCAATATCGGTGTAGCCCAAGTATTGTCGCATACGCAATGAGCGCCTACCGAATGAGCAATACCAGAAATCGCTTTAATATCTGTAATCTTCAAAGTCGGATTAGACGGTGTTTCCAAAAAAACCAACTTGGTATTTCCCCTGACAGCTTGAGCGACTTCTGACTCCACTGTTGTATCCACGAAAGATGCCTCTAGATTCCAGGGACCGAAAATTTCTTTTAATATTTTGGTGGTGCCATGATAGAGGTCCTGCGATGCGATAACATGATCTCCGGCCGACAATGACTGAAACAGCGACATGATCGCGGCAAGTCCGGAAGAAAAGGTCGCTGCCACAGTGCCACCCTCTAGCCCGGCAATGGCTTTCTCCAAGCTTTGTCGATTGGGGTTGCTTAACCGGCTGTAAACATGGCCTCGAGGATATGTACCATCAGCATCTCGCTCGTAAGTAGTTGTCAGATAAATGGGTGGAGCGATGGCTCCTGTACCGGGATCAATCTCGTGCCCTAGATGAATGGCTCGTGTTTCAATTTTCATAATCAATCTCCTTATCTCGTTAGCAATCAGACACCGCCCTATTAAGGTCAGGGGGTCAACGGCTTAACACGTAGCTTATATCGATATAAGATCTTTAGAATAGTCTGTCTCCATTAGAGCCATGTTTACGAAGGTGCACCCATCGTTTGTACCGGGGATCATCCGGATTTCGGCAAATAGCCTCCTTTTCTTCCAAATAGACTTTGATGTCTTTGGAATTAAATATTTCACGATCTTCACCAACCGGGCATACCTTGATACAGATACCGCATGGATAGCGGTGCTCTTTTCGTAATTGGGCATGATGCTTAGCACAAGCCTTTTTATTCATTTTGGCAATAATTTGATCGTCGCGTGTTATAAATGCCTGGGAGGGACACAATTTTTGACACACACAGCACTTTATGCACAATTCTTTTTTTATAACCAGATCAGGTTCCAGCTCTAAATTCGTAAAAACAGAGACATATCGAACACGAGGCCCATACTTCTTGTTAAGCAATACATGGCTGTAGCCAATAGTACCGAGACCAGCATACTTTCCTGCAAAAACATGACTAAATGCCGCAAAAGGCTTTCGTACTAGAATTTCAATATCACCGTAAGCATCTCGCGGCAGAAAGATGGACCCATGACCGTTTTCCGTTAAATAAACTGCAAGCCGATAGGCTATCTGGTCAAGAAGAACATTGCTTGTATCATACAGTTCCACATAGTTGATTGATGGCGTTGACTCTAAGATCGGCAGCAGAACAGGTACCCCTAAAACGATAACTGATTTGGTTTCCGGCCAAATGGATGCCGGACGATAAGGGTCCTCCACCTCGTCATATTCGTCCCAACGCGATGCTGGGGTAATCCCTACCAAGGTAGCACCCAGTCCTCGTGCATATTCTACGATCTGTGTTTTTGTAATCTCCATGTTAAAATCTCCTTACCTTCCTATTTTGAATCCCAGTATACGGATCATAGCCTAAGAAGAGATGTGCTTCATCTCCCAAACAATAAAAAAGGCTAGGGTAGAATGTTGCTCTACCCTAGCCTTCAGTCTTCTGATCGACTAGTAAATATATATTCTTTTCATAGAAAGAGTAATTACTCTTTCTATAAGGTACTTATAAAATTAAATGTAGTTTAGCATATCATCTAAATGATCGTCAACGACTTTTTAACTGAGGCTGTATGTTGTGAGATGGTTTTTTCCACGGTTCTTCCACTACAGCGCGATATTGTTTTCCGCTCGCAGCTTGAGTTATCACTGTAATGATCGCTGCTAAAGTAAGTCTTCGCTCCTAAACCCTTTTCCCCTATTAGTTTTTTTGCTTTGTGAGTTTTTCAAGTCAAAAAACCGATGTAGGTTATATATATATCCATCCCATTTCCATCATCGGCAATATCGTGTTGTGAAGCAGGGCAGCTACCTCCTAAGCCCTGGAGCACACAAAAAAGAAAGGCCTCAACTCCCGCATTACACAAGAGTTGAGGCCAGTTTGCACCGTGACCAATGATACGGTTCTCCGTATCGGGTCAAACGGCGAATTTTTAAGTTCGGACAGATCAAATCCCAAAGCTGCGTATTGCTAGCATGGTGGCCATACCGCCCCCCATGGTCACCAGGGGAGGTTGACGAAAATAGGCCAAAAGCGCTGCTATTGTGCCGGCAATAAGATAGCTATTACCTGTTGAAAATTCAATGTAACCGTGTGGCGCGAAGAGTGTCGGAGCAATTAGAGCAGTAAGTATCGCCGTTGGTACATGCTTCAAAAATCGTTTAAGACGGGGGGAGATGCCTGCACCTCCCAAAATCGCAGGGCTAGTAAAACGCGTAAAGAAAGTAGCAACAGCCATAGCAACAATAGTGATAACAACTTCAGTTCTCATCATTTTCAGACCCCTCCAAAATCCCGCCAGCCACAGCCGCGCTCAAGCAGGCAATAATGATATACCACTTTCCAGGGATAGCAACCGCCGCGATTATGCTAACCCCGGCTGCAACCAGACATACCAGTATGTTAAGTTTGTCAGTAAGACGCGGAATTAATAAGGCCAAAAAGGTTGCCGGCATGGCAAAATCAAGCCCCCACGAGAGTGGATCACTGATGCGGCTACCGAGAAGTATTCCGCCAGCTGTTGACAATGCCCAAGTAACATAGCCAGTCACATTACTTCCCAGCTGGTAGGCGGCACTATAGCCAATTGCTTGTGCACGGCTAATCGTTACCGCATAGGTTTCGTCAGCCATACCAAATGTGAGGAGAGCTTTCTGAGGCAATGATAACCCATTCATATAGGGAGCAAGAGACATCCCCATTAACAGATGACGAAGATTGATCAGCAAAGCGGTTAGAGCAATCATTGCCATCCCAGCCCCTTCCGCAAACATGGGTAGGCTGATAAACTGGGCTGCCCCAGCAAAGACCAACAGCGACATTAATAGCGTCTCTCCGGGAGTAAGTCCGATGGATTGAGCTACGATGCCATAAGCAAGCCCAAACGGAAACACCCCCACCATGATGGGAAGGGTGTCTTTAATTCCTTCGAAGAATTCTTTTGTTTTCATTGATTTTCCCTCCGTCCAGCTTGCTTTAAGTATGGATAAATTTATCGTGTTTTCATTATCATAGTCGGCAGGAATACAATTGTAAATATCCAATATATCAATAAAAGAATACCAATTGCTCTTTTCTAAGGAGAATAAGATAAATGGATATTACCAAAATGCTAAGTGGTGTTCGGATTGACCCAAAAGCGTCAGCACCCATCTATTTGCAAATCGCTAATAGCTTAGCAGCCAAAATTAAAGAGTGTACACTTCCAGTTGGCACCAAATTACTGCCGGAACGCGAACTCGCCAGCCTGCTTGAGGTAAGTCGCACAACGATAATCAATGCCTATCGGTTATTGGAAGAACGCGGGTTAGTATCAACACGGATCGGTAGCGGAACCTATGTGGCAAATTTGAACGTCACTGATCAGCAAGCCAACGATATGCCATGGGAACAGTTGTTTAGCCCCCACTATAAATCGCCATTATCTTCTTTACTTCGCTCGTTGGTCGCTACCCCAACGGCTGATGAAACGATTTCTTTTGCCGCAGGCATGCCAGACCCAGCCCTTTATGACCTTAAAATTATTGAAAAAGCCCTTGTTGATGGCAACCACGGCTTAGATGCAGCGGACTTCGGCTACATACCGATCGAAGGATATCCACCGTTCAGACGCTCCTTGGCAACCTGGCAAAACTCCCAAGGAATTCACGCCGCCCCTGATAATATTCTTATTGTGTCCGGCTCACAGCAAGGACTCTATCTCATTGTTAAGGCCTTCGTAGAGCCGAGAGATTATGTTATCGTGGAGTCACCTACATATCTTGGAGCCATTCAGGTGCTAGAAGCCGCCGGAGCCCGCGTTTTATGCCTGCCCCAGTCTAGCAGCCTTGATTTAGGAGCGCTTGAGGACTATCTAATACGCTATCGTCCTAAGCTCTTTTATACGATCCCCACCTTCCAAAATCCCACAGGGCAGGTCATGCCTCTTCACCATCGTCAGGAGTTAATCCGCCTTGCCGCTCGCTACCGCCTCGCCATTGTGGAAGATGACCCATATAGTCAGCTATATTACGGACAACAGCCTCCACCTTCGCTCAAGAGTCTTGACACCTATGGCGGAGTAATTTATCTGGGGACATTCTCCAAAATCCTTTTCCCCGGGCTGCGAACCGGCTGGGTAACTGCCGCGCCTCAAGTCATTAATCGATTGGCTCAGGAAAAACAGTATGTTGATCTCCACAGCAATAACCTTTCCCAAATAATTCTTCATACTTGCCTAGCGGATCATTACCTAGCAGATCATCTATCGTTTGTCCGAAGAGAATATAAAAAACGTCGCGATACACTTGCGGGAGCTATCCGGCAATACTGTAGCACCCATTTGGATTTTGAATTGCCAGAAGGCGGCTTCTATCTTTGGTGCAACGTTCGTCCCCCCGCATCTCCAGTTGAACTCCTTCGCCGTTCCGCTGCTGCAGGCGTCACTTTTGTACCTGGCGAAGCATTCTATCTTAACAATACCGAAAGTCACCATATCCGACTCTGCTTTGCGACACTCGGCGAGGATCGCTTAAACGAAGGTATTCGACGACTAGCAAAAATTTTCAAGTCAGGTACTGCTAACGCTACATTTCCCTCAGGAACAGCTGGCCGCCCCCTCATTTAGTGATGCGTTTTCCTTTGCCTTGTTAAATTAACTATTTGTAATAATCCTATAACTTTTTTATAATTACCCGTATGAAAAAAACTACATTAAGAAACACAGGGACAGGGGCGTTGTTTTAGCAAAAGCCTAAAACATAAACCCTATCCCTGTGTTTCTGCGCAGGTAACAAAAGAACCGTCTTATTATTTCTTCTAGATATGCTTCTCCCTAGCGATAATAATTATAATCATATTTAATTTCGAGATCATCAATTTCGTTTTCGAGAAGTTTCCTTTCAATGATCTCTTTTTTTTGATTGTTATCCATAATATTGACCGTATTCATAACACCGTCAACGATTTTACGGAAGAGGCTAATAGGAAAACCAACAGCAAGCTCCTGATCACTCCATCCGGCTTTATGCCGTGTACCAATACAAAGCAAGGAAACATTAATATCATTGCTTAAATAGGGATAAGCCGTCGACTCAGAGCAGATCGCTTGGTTGCCAGTCATTTTAAACGCCGACTGTATTCCGCTGTAATAAGAATATCCCTGTACAATTCTCATGATGTTATAGGGGTGGGAAACTATAATCACAACATCTGGCTCGCTATCATAATCTTCCAATGGCTTGACCATGATGCCGAAGGCTTGATGGTCACAGTAACTCATTCCATCTCGAGCCCGCTTCGCGGTGGGCATGTCGTGATACAGCCCAAGTTTTTTTCCGTTTTGACCTGATCTATGGTAAGCATCAATCTCTTTTAGCCCCAAGGCCCTGGCTCCGGCCAGACAAGCAAGATTATTCCCGTCCGCTTTCAATGCCTTGCCTTGCGTCGCCAAGCGAACCATGACGCAATAATTGATCGGAACCGTCACTGGCTTCGCATCGGCGAAATGATAATCCTCCTTCGTATGGAGAAACTTAATCCCAACAGCCTTTCTCTCTAAATCCAAAGCGCAGTTCAGCCTGATGATGCGTTCTCTAAACGCTTCCCTATTCAAGATACTCACCTCAGCTCTCAAAAATCATATTCTTCTGTACAAATAGTCGCCGGTAATCTGAATGATATAGACTAAAATTAAAAGGATGATGACCGCTGTATAGAGCACCATATCATTAAAGCTTTGATAACCGTAATTCAGCGCTACGGCGCCTAAACCACCGGCTCCGACTGCCCCGGCCATTGTTGTCGCTGAAAGATAAGTAACCGTTGCGAGTGTAGTACCAGAAACGATTGAAGGAACCGCTTCCTTCACAATAACTCTGAAAATGATTTGGCTATCTGAAGCACCGAAGGAACGGGCCGCCTCAATCAGTTGCCGGTCCACTTGTAGGAAGGCATTTTCCAATATCCGCGCCAAAAACGGAGTCGCGGCGAGGGTTAATGGCAGAATAGCCGCCTGTTCGCCAATCGTTGTCCCGACAACTGCGCGGGTAATTGGGGATATGGCGACAATGAGGATAATGATAGGAAAAGAACGAATGGCATTGACGAAAAAATCGAGAACACGATAGATTGTTTTGTTCGGTTTCAGTCCATCCCGATGAGTGAGGTATAGCGCAACAGCCAATATAAACCCAAAAACGAAGGCTAGGATCATCGTAGCTATGAGCATGCGCAGCGTTGAAAATATGGAAGGACCAATGATTCCATCAAAATAGCGCCAAAGATTTGTCCAAAATGCACTATCGAACATCAATCTTCCTCCTCAGGCAAGGCTTGATCTGCATATTCAAGGGGTAATAATAATTTCCAGGGTACCTGATGGGCGTTCAAAAACTCGGTGACCCTTGTGCAGTCTGCATCCGTTACATTGATGGTTATCGAACCAAGCATACCGTCACGAAAACGCTCCATTTCCCATCCCATGATCAGAAAGTCGGTTTGCAAATTCCGGGCCATCTCTGTAATAAGGGGTTTCTGGGCGACCTCCTGAGATAGGGTAATTTTTATATTTACCCCTTTATGAGGTAATATCTGATCTTTCCTACCGATCAGATTGATCAGTGCCTTAGGCTGTCGCAAAAAAATTTCTTCCACGCTTCCGCTTTCGGCAATTTCGCCGTTTTCCAGGATCGAAATTTCTTCACAAGAACGCCTGAGTACAGACATTTGATGAGTAACAACGACAATAGTAATTCCCAACTGTTTATTAATTGCATCAAGCAGCGCAATAATGGAGTTGGCTGTTTGCGGATCCAGTGCGGAGGTGGCTTCATCGCACAGCAATATTCTCGGATTCATTGAAAGGGCACGTGCAATGGCAACCCGCTGCTTCTGTCCCCCGGACAGTTCTGCAGGAAAGGCGTTGATTTTATCTGGAATACCCACTAATTCCACAAGCTCTTTGACTTTTCTATCAATGTGAGCCTTATTGTATTTCCAGCATTTCATGGGTAAAGCGATATTCTCGTACACATTCATGCGGCTTAGAAGAGAGAACTGTTGAAAGATCATACCGATATCCCTTTTGAATTCTCGCGCTGCCTTTGCCGATAACGAGCTGACTTCAATTCCATCGACTGTCAGCGATCCTTCGTCATAGCTTTCCAAGCCGTTGATACAACGGAGCAGTGTAGATTTCCCCGCTCCGCTGCGCCCGACCAATCCGTAGATTTTTCCTTTGCCAATCTGAAGATTAATATCATTAAGCACAATCTGTTTAGCAAAGCTTTTTTTCAAGTGCGTAATCGAGATCAATTTGATCATCCTTTTCTTTGCTTCTCACAGAAAAAAGCAAAAGCAACAAATACTTGCTGTTCAGAGCGTTGATAAACGCCCATCTGCGTCGTTAGGCCCGCCTCCCCATTGCTAGCGTACCCTCTAGTACGCGTCACTGCTGGGGCGGCGGGCCTTCCTAGCATCTGGACATTTCTGAACGCTCTGGGAACGAGGTTTCTCAACAGCCGGAGCAACAAATACTTGCTGCTTTTTACTTTTCTCAGAACACGTATTAAGATTGCCTCAGGATTATTTGAACAGAACCAGAGCTCCATTGTAAAGCTCGTTAAATTTTGCTTTCATACTGTCGGATTTCAGGATGTCCATGGCATCCTTGACCCAGGGTGCTTGGGCATTTTTCGCATCAATTGTTAATCCTACCGGGAAGTTTACCGTCGTTTTATCTTCGGCAAGGAAAGAATTCGGGTCAATTCCTGCTTGCTTGATGCGGATTGCAGGACAAATCACTGCTCCTGCATCCTTGATGCTTCTTGCCGTTGTTGAAATCTCAGTCTCTAGGAATTTGATTTGCTTCGGATTATCCTTAATATCGAGAATCGTGTAAAACTTTTCTTTTTTCTCCCCTAAGGTAATCAAATTCAGTTGCTGAAGCATCAACAAGCTGGTTTCAATATTGCTGGGATCGTTTGGGATGGCGATTTGAACACCTTTTGGAAACTCCTCGATACTTTTATACTTTGAAGAATACATCGCGGTGCGATAATAGAACAGGTAAGGCTGGATCATTTCAAGTTTTGAATTATTTTGTTGGTTAAAGGCTTTAATCCAAGGAAGATGATTATGGACGAAACCATCGAGATTCCCGTCTTTTGTTGCAGTAGCCGGCATATTGTTGGCATCAAACAGAACGAGTTCCACATTGTACCCCTTTTTAGCAAGCTCATCCTTCAGAACAACCATAAAAGGCTGTAAGGTAATCAGGGTACCCAACTTAATGGATTTTGAATTGGTTGGCGCAGACGGCGGATTGGATTGGCTCGTTTGCTTCGTTCCAAAACAACCAACAAGCGTGAAGACCAAACCAAGAATTATAAACAATGATAATACCTTAGTAAACTTTTTCAACAAAGAAAATCCCCCTCTTTTGACTGAACATGATAACGTTTTTTTGTTTGAATTACTAAAATTAATTATACCAAAATTATTTTAGATGTCATAACTAAATTTTATAGCTAATATCGATTATATCAATACCAATAAATATGGAAAACTGCAGCTGAACTAATCAGTGTGGAGAAAAAAGGAAGCCCCAGCTTCTGCGTAAAGCAAAAGCTGAGGCGTTGCGCCATGTTTTTAGATCAAAGCTCAGTTAGTACTTACATGATGTACCTTTTTTCCAGGAGAGTAAATGTCCATGATGTTCCAGTGCCCCGCTGTAGGTACAGGATTATTAACCATCCAGGCATCGATCACGACAGGTTTGTTCATAGCGATAGCCTTTTCCATGGCCGGTTTGAATTCTTCCGCCTTGTTGATGGTGATGCCTTCTACGCCGTAAGCTCTGGCAATGGCTGCAAAGTCAGGCGAATAGGTTTTGCCGTCCTTTTCAAATATGGTACCAAAGGTGGTATCAAAATGCGCTTTTTCCAAACCAGCAATGGTACCAAAAGCATGGTTGTTCATGATGACAAAGATTGCCGGAATATTTTCTATAGCGGCGGTTGCTAATACGGCAGGGTTTTGACCGAATCCGCCGTCACCGATGAGGGATACTACTACTCTGTCAGGCGCAGCAACTTTTGCCCCTAAGGCTGCCGGTGAACCAAAGCCCATAGTGGCAAATCCGCCCGGCGTCAAAATGGAGCCCGGTTCGTAAATCGGGAACTGCTGGCCTACACCGTTTTTGTTCCAGCCCACGTCGGTGGTGATGATGGCATTGCGCGGTAATACGTCACGCAAATCAGCCAAGATGCGCTGCGGGCTCATGGGAAATTGATTGCTTTCTTCCACTTCTTTATTGCTGGCCTTGAAGGCCTTTCTATTGGCGGCGATCTCATCTTTTAAGGCCTGGTTCTGTCTAGCCTGGGGATACAATCGCTTAGCAACACGGTTTAATACCCTTAAGGCATTCTTAAGGTCTGCCACTGCTCCGATTTCTACCGGATAGTTACGCCCCAGTTCACTCGGATCGATATCAATATGAATTAATTTGGTTGGCGGGAAATTGAAAGTATATTCAGGATACCAGGAACTGCAGTCGGCCTCTTTGAAGCTGGTGCCAAGTCCTAAAATATAATCGGCTGCTTTGCATTTATCATTGATAAATTGGGTACCCCAGAAGCCGGTCATGCCAAGCACCAGCGGATGATCATCCGGCAATGTGCCCTTACCCATCAGGGAATGGCTGACAGGTATACCCATATGGACAACAAATTCCTGCAATTCTTTGGTTGCATCGGCTAGTATCACGCCGCCGCCAACATGAATGACCGGATTTTTGGCTTCTGCTAAGGTTTTCACAATTTTTTCGGCTAATTCATCATCAATCGATGGTTTATACATAGTTTTGGCATTCTGATTCAGTTTTTCAAATATGGCGGAATCGATTTCTTTTGAGAACATATCCATTGGCACATCGACAAGCACAGGTCCCGGCCGGCCTGATTCCGCCAGGGCGAAGGCCTTTTCCATGATTTCTGGCAGCAGTTCTGCATTGTCTACCCGCCAGGCACGTTTTACAAAGGGACGGTAGATTTCCCACTGGTCGCCATCTGCATGGAGATTAACTTCCTGATGAGGGTGTTTGCCGTAGTAGTGGCTCGGCACATCACCGGCGATAACTACCATCGGAATGGAGTCAAGAGCTGCGTTAGCTACCCCAGTGGCCGCATTGGTCAGTCCTGGTCCTAAATGGCTCAGTACGACTGAGGCCTTTTTGGTGACACGGGCATAGCCGTCTGCGGCATGTGAGGCAATTTGTTCATGCCTGACATTAATGAATCTGATTTTTTCACTTTTGGATAGTGCAGCTAGAAAAGCAATGTTGGTGTGTCCGCACAAGCCAAAGATATGTTTGATACCCCTGTTTTCCAGGTACTTAATCAGTTGATTGGCTACTATATCTTTCATGCTTACGCCTCCTGTTTTAGTTTAGCTTTTAAGCACTCCTCATAATCAAAATCAGCCGCCGATCAGGTATTTCATCGGAACGAGAACGATTTGCGGGAAGAGTATAAGCAGAATAAGCACTACTACCTCAACCAGTAAATATGGCATAATGTCTTTCATCAAATCATCCATCGACACCTTACCGGCACCGCAGGCGGCATTAAGCACCGTACCTACAGGCGGCGTTATCAGACCGATAGCATTGTTCAAAATAAATACCACACCAAAATAAACCGGATCAATTCCTGCCTTAATAATCAGCGGCATTAATACTGGTGTTAAAATCAGCACAGTAGGCGTTATGTCCATAGCGGTACCTACAACAAACACTAAAATATTAATAACTACCATGAGCATCAATTGGTTTTCCGTATATCCTGAAAGCATCTCAGTAACCATTTGCGGAATATTAGCAGCCGCAATCAGCCAGGATGACACCATCGCCGCAGCGATAAGAAACAGGATAACACTGGTGGTTTCACATGTCGATATAATAGCACTCCATAATTGTTTTACCGTAACAGTGCGATAGACAACAAAGCAAAGAAACAAGGTGTACGCAACAGCACCGACAGCTGCTTCTGTAGGTGTAACCACACCGCCCTTGATACAGACAATGATCAAAATCGGTAAAAACAATGCCCAGCTAGCATCTTTAACCGCAATAAGAATTTCTTTAAACGATTTGCGGGGAAATACTTTTACGTCTCGCTTGCGAGCCATATACCCCCAGGCAATCGCCAGACTCACCGCGATAACTACACCTGGTACAATACCAGCCATAAACAGTTTCATAACAGACACGCCACTGATTGAACCAAAGATAATAAACTGAATACTTGGCGGCAAAATGGGCGCAACAATCGAGCCTGCACCAATCAAGGCTGCTGAACCGCTTTTTGTGTAACCGGCATCAGCCATCATCGGTACCATAATAGCGGCAAGCGCTGCCGTATCAGCAATAGCCGAACCGGACAAACCGGCGAAGATAAAGGCCGTTAAAATGGCTACAAATCCCAAGCCACCGCGAATATGACCAACAAGCGCTATGCCAAAGTTAATAATTCGTTTAGAAATTCCACCGGCATTCATCAGCTCGCCGACAAGAATAAAGAAAGGAATGGCCATTAGCGCAAAATTATCAGCACCAATGATCAAATTTTGTGTCAATATACGAGGGTCAAATAGGCCAAGATGCAACATTAAAGCCATACCGCATACCAGCAGGGCAAAAGCGATCGGCATACCAAGAGCCATGGCGCCACACAATGAGCCGATAAATATTGCTACTGTCATTATATGTTCTCCTTTAACTGTTTACAGTTTTACTTCGTCTTCAGATTCCTTCATCACTACCAGCTGGTCAATAGCACCTTTGACAAACAAGGCACGATAAAGGTTGTAACAAACGATAATGGACATACTAACACTGGTTATGATACCAACGCCGTACATAAAGGCCATGGGAATTCCAGTTGCTGGCGCCAAACTATCTACAGTCATAAGAGTCATCTCGATACTTCCCTCAAAGAGTTGCCATAAACAAACAATCATTAAAATACAGCTAGCAAGATAACAAATCTTTTTAATTATTGTTGGCATTACCTGTACAAGTGAACTAAAGCCTAGATGATTATTCTTACGCAAAGCGTTGATAGATCCCAAAAAAATAACCCAGACAAATAGGAACCGGGCAAGTTCCTCGCCCCAGGGAATCCCTGAATTAAAAAAATACCGCATTACAACATTGGCAAAGACTAGAATACCCATCAGCGATAGACATGCCGCCATCATGTTGCCAAAAAGCGACTCAATTTTTTCCATTTTCTTCATATTGTTCAAGTTCCCTCTCACTAAGATTTTACATTTATTTAAAAATAATTTAATTCAAGAATTCATGGAGATAAAAATTCTTAAGAAGGGTTATGGTCCCCTCTTAAGAACTTTTGTTAAAACACAAGGTCCCTTTAAGCCTTTTGCTTATTAGCTTATTTCACAGCCGCCAATAACTGATTAACGAAATCTTCACCAATAGATGCGGCAAACTCTTTATAAACTGGTTGTAATTTGGCAACAATTTTTTCTTTTTCGCCAGGATTCAAATCTGTTACATTCATGCCACTCTTAGCAAGATCGACTAAACATTGAGCATCTTGTTTGTCATTTAAATCTCTCTCAAACGCTCTAACTTCTTTTTCTGCTTTAGTGATAATATCTTTTTCTTTATCTGTCAGGCTATCCCAGAAACTTTTGCTAACCATGAATGGGCTGGAACTGTACACATGTCCGGTTGTGGTCAGGTATTTTTGCACTTCATTGATCTTGTTGGTTTTAATGATTACAGCGGGATTTTCCTGTCCATCAACAACCTTTTGCTCTAAAGCTGAATACAACTGATTAAAGGCCATCGGGGTCGGATTAACCCCGAGAGTTTTCCATGTTGAAACATGAACTTTGCTTTCCATTGTTCTAACCTTTAAACCAGACATAGCTTCCAGGGTTTTTACTTCTCTCGTACTGTTACTCAGGTGTCTAAAACCGCTATCCCAATAGCCAAAACCAATAATTTTTTTGGCAGGCAATTCTTTCAATATGTCTTGACCAATAGGACCATCTAACACCTTAAATGCAGTTGCTTTATCTTTAAACAAGAAAGGCAATTCAAAAGCAGACATGTGAGGGATTATTGTCCCGGTAATCGCCGTAGATACTAAACCGCCTTGAATTGTACCCATCTGGATGCCTTCAAGAATTTGACGTTCGCCGCCCAGTACAGAATCGTGATAAACTTCTACCTTCAATGATCCGCCTGCCTCTTTATTAACAATTTCGGCAAATTTCTCGAGTCCTATCGAAAGCGCCCTGTCTTTTTGATTAACTGATGTTACTTTCATTACTTTTGCTTTGCCGCTCTGAGAACTAGCACCTTTCTCTTTGGAACAACCAACCATAAACACCGAAACCATACATACAACAAGAGCTAAAGATAGTATTTTTTTCAATCAAATCTACCCCTTTTCTACTTTTTCTTGCACAACGATTAATAGTGGTTCAATGGTAAATTTGTCCTCCCTTTTTCAATAATCCGAAAACCATTCATTTATATTCTAATTCATAATTTTCGCAATTTCTCTATGCAATATTGTTTTATCCTACAATATATTGTCCAATGATTTTCTATCATAACAGCTTGACTATTTACGGGAAACGCCAGTCGAAATAGTAATGCCGTTAGAGTTATCTAACGGCATAGTTTATTTCTATATTCAGTAGGAGAAATACCCTCCCATTTTTTAAAAACATTTGTAAGATAGTTAGGGTCATTGTAACCGACTAAGGAACTGATTTCCTTGATGCTGACCCTGGGATCTTTCAGTATTTCCTTAGTTTTTTCAATACGTCGAAAAGCAATATAGTCTACTAAGTTCATGTTTTTATATTGCTTAAAAATTCTACTTAAATAGTACTTACTAAAGCCCACCATATCGCACAATTCATCAAGTTTTATACACTTGCTATAGTTTTGATCAATATATTTACATACTCTATCAACCAACAACCCGTTTGGTCCATTTACCATGACTTCCGTTCCTGTCCCATCGTGAAAATTCTCGGGTAGCTCTAAGGCAACAGCCTCTACAGCAGCTTTGCCCCGGTCTAAGTCTGTTATGACGTTATTCAAAACCCTCAAGAACGTTTCGCTGTCAGCAGGTTTAATAATGAAATCCTCGGCCTTAACCTTTATGGCCTTTTGCGCATATTCAAATTCGCTAAAGGCTGTCAAAAATATAATCTTACAGTCAGAGTTAAATTGCCGTATTTCCTTGGCCGCTTCCAGTCCATCCTTGCCAGGCATTCTGATATCCATAATGATTATTTGCGGCTCTAATGCCGCCGCCTTAGAAACTGCCTCAATGCCATTAGTCGCCTCTTCCACAGCCTCAAATTTTAAACCGGCCTGCTGGATAAAATATTGTATTGCTTCCCTTTCAATAGCTTCATCATCAACAACAAGCAATTTATACATAAATCTACCTCTTTATTGGCTTAATTGGCACCTTTATGATAACAATTGTTCCTAAACCCTGCTTGCTTTTTATAGTATAACAGTCCTTATGGCCGCAGAAGCTGATCAACCTATTGATGACATTTGATAAACCAATCGATTTGATGCCTCCTGCTTTCTCCTTGCTTTTCCTCTGTAGAATAAATTTTATTTTCCCCTTATGAATGCCAACACCATTATCAATAATTTTAATCATTAAATTATCCTTATCGATATAAGCCTTAATCCGCAAATGCCCTCCTTCCACCTTTGGCTCAAGACCATGAATGATGGAATTTTCAACAATAGGCTGCAGCGTAAACCGGGGAATTGTTACCATCCCTGTTTCTATCCCCTTACAATCTATGTCTACCTTCAACCTGTCGCCAAAACGATATTGCTGTATTTGGACATACTGCTCAATTATCTCAAGTTCTTCCTGCAGGGTAGCATGGGCTTTATTGTCACCCATAGTATATCGTAAAATGCCTGCCAGTGAATTGATAAGCTTGATAGCGTCTGCCGAGCGATCGAGGGTTACTACCCTAGACACGGTATTTAAGGTATTGAATAAAAAATGCGGATTGATTTGTGACTGGAGAGCCAAAAACCTGGCCTCCTTTAGCAGTTCCCTGTTCTTAACATTTTTTATTTCCTCCCTGTGAAGCCTTGCTTCAATAACTGACTTTGCCTGCAAGTCACTTACAAGCTTTCTAATACTGCTGCTCATTACGTTAAAGGCTTGCGTCAGTGTGCCGACCTCGTCATGCGAAGGAACTGCCATTGTTTCAATATTTAATTTACCTTCAGACATTTGCAGCGAAAGCTTAGCAAGATGTTCAATTGGCTTGGTCAAGTAATTAGATAAGGCAAAGATTAATACTAAGCAAAGTAATAAGAATAGCAGAATAAACAGTGCATATACGAGTATAATAACTTTGGCATCCCTAACCATATGGTCGTATACTGTATTACCTTCCCGCAGACTTAACTCCAATAACTGTGACAGATAAGAGTCAATATAATGGTTGATACGGTATGCTTTATAGTAATGAGTAGTAAAATCCTTATTGCCATCCCGTTGCATTCTAATTGCGGCACTGCTTTCCTCCGAATAGGAATCAAAGGAATTCTGAATTGAACGAATGAGAAGATAAGCTTCAAGGCTATGTGAATTGTTGTTTATCTCCTGCAAGGTCACATAAAAAGAATCCACGCTTTGATTAAACGCGGCAAGATTATCCATCTGCAAATCATCAAAATACTTTGTGATAAATTGCTCATTTCTGACATTATTCTGTTGCAGCATGTTTATTTTAAAATACTCATTAATACTTCCACCAAAATTATTTATATAACTGTAGGTAATAATCAGTAATTGAATACTGAAAGTGCTTATGCATAAAATTACCGCCCCGAGAAATAATAGAAGCTTTTTTCTTATCGAAGCGTTATACCAATATTTTTTTAAATTGATCAACATAATAGTAGAACCTTTCCTTCTGGTATCAGACCTACTGTTAGTTTAAATTAACAATTGTCGCTAGATCCTCTTTTTTAAAGCTGTTGTAAATGGGTTCGACTGCCGATAAGAAACTTTCACTACTTTGGTAATTTGTATAAACAATGTTTACACCTAAATCATGTAAATGTTTCAATACCTCTTTTTCCATTTCATACCATGCTTGCTTTTGTTTAATGGCCGATTCTTTTGCGGCCTGCTCAATAATGGCGCGATCGTTTTGTGACAGATGCAGCATAGTTCCCCTGCTGGCAATAATCATATCGGGTATTCTTGCATGTTCATCATAAGTAAAAAATGGCGCCACCTCATAATGTCTAGAAAGATAATAGGCAATAATATTATCCTCTACCCCATCTATACTGCGTACCTGGAGTGCACTGTATAGATCACTTGCTTTAGTTGAAACTAGCGATGCCCCTAGATACAAATACCAATCTATGCTTACTTGCGATTGTTGAGCGTTTATTTTTAACCCTTTTATATCATCAATACTGTTAATTGGCCGTTTTGAATTGTAGAACCCTTGGGTACCTGCTTCATACCAGGTTAGGCAGGTGATTTTTTCCTTAAGCAAGCTTTCGATAAGGTCATTCCCTACCGGACCACTCAGCACCTGCCACATGTGCACTGAGTTTTTGAATACGTAAGGCAGGGTCATAATTTTTGCTTTAGGTGAATATCTGACTAATGAGGCCACACTTACTCTCGCTAAATCAATTCCGCCAAACTGAACCTGTTCTATTACACTTATCTCATCGCCAAGTCTGCCGGAATCATAAACCATAACCTTTATTCTTCCTGCCGATTTTTGTTCGACCAACTTGGCAAATTCTTTTGCCCCCTGACTGGAAGGATAATTAGGCGATCGGGTTTCGGCCAGCCGCAAAATAATTTTGTTTTGATTCGTTATACGATAGTCTTCAGCCTTATTGCCACAGCCGGAAATAAATAATAAAACTAGCAGCAGTAACAATAATTTATTAAATAGTTTCGACTTCTGCATAGTATTACCCCACTTACTTATACTTGCCTATTTGACAGCATTCCTTATCTCCTCCAGATCCTGTACAGTAAACAAACCTTTGCCAATATAATAATCATACACAGGCTTTGTCTGTTCAACAAACCGTTTCCGTTGCTCGTGCGTCAGGGTATTAACAATCATACTCTTTTCCAAATCAGCGAGGTTATTATTACTCGCTTGTTCGATCAGTTCATCACTGATCAACATCATTTCCACAGAAGCTTCTTTTAGTATCACTTTAATTGCCGGCTCAAGAGAATCATACCATGCTAGGTTTACAAAAAACGGGTCAGGATAATACTGGTACTTTATTATTGTCAAATACCTCTGAACCTGCTCCAACTTAAGGGTTCTTATATTAATAAGTGGATTTTCCTGTCCATCCACTACTCCTGTTTTAAGCGCATTATACAGATTATCATAATCAACAGGTATTACACAGGCACCAAGGGCTTCCAGCGTTTTAACAGTACTCTCGATCGGTGTTGTCCTCATCCTCAAACCTTGCATGTCTTTAGGCGCAACAATCGGCCTGACATTATTCGTTATATCTCGCAAGTCGCCAACATCACCTGTCGCCAAAATGACAATATTATCTTTTTGGGTAAATCTAGCAATCTTCTCACCAATTGGTCCTCTGGTGATTTGGTGAGCTTCTTCCAGTTTGTCGAATAAAAAGGGCATAGTATAAATAAGCAGTTCCGGTGCCGCGACTTCAATCTGATTGCCTCTCATTGCCTGCAGCCTGCCATCCTTCACCATCTGCATCTGTTCTAAATCGCTGCCCAACTGTGCAGCCGGATAAACTTGCACTTCTACCATATTGTTTGTTTTAGTCTCAACTGTTTGCTTGAATTTCAGCAAAGACTGGTGTCGCGGGTGGTTTATCGGCTGAGTATGGCCAATTTTCATTATTATTTTCTGTTCACTAATTGTGATGTTTTTCTCCTGTTCTCCCCTACAGCCAGCAATGGCGAATAAAATTATCAGAAGTATTAAAATGCTAATCCATTTCCATTTAATTTGCACAATATACCCCCTCGAAAAACTCTCGTCTCAACTTTTCTTTATGCTATCCTATTTGCCTCAGGAGATGAGCATCAGCATCTATTCTCTCTGGCAAATCTATTAATATCGTTAAGAATATTAATGCTAAAAACAGCCTATGGACCTGCGCTTTTCTATTTAGTTTAAAGCAAGCCTGAACAGCAATGAGTGATAATAATATAACTGTTCATATCCAGCATAGCAATTTTGCTAACAATACTATTTCAAGTCCCCATTGCAGGTATTTCTGATTAGTATGACTTTTTTCCATTTTGTATATTATATCAACAATTATCTATTTAAGTAAACATACACTAAACTCTTCATTATCAACTATTCGAGGGCATTCAGGGAAGAATTCCTTCCTCAACGCCCTCGAAAAAAAAAGAACCTCCACGGTTGAGGTTCTGCTTTCATGTTCTTTTTAGAGTTCATCGGTTGGCACCAGTTCAATTTATTCGATTTTCGCCGTTACCAGTGATACGGTTCTCCATATCAGGTCAAACGGCGAAAATTTGTAACAAAAAATTGCGACATTAAAAACCGTCCCTTGTCGCATTTATTTTCCTGGCAATGATGCGATTCACTGCATGGCGGTGTGGCACTCCCGCCGAATTGCAGTCAATGATGCTTTCCTCACAACGCAAAATCTCCCAGTCATGATAATACCTAGCCAGATCACCCGACTGATAAAAAAATTCGTTTTTCTCCCAATCTGGCGCCATCTTAACGAATGGTTTTTCAACAAAAATAAGATGCGCGTTCAACCCTCCAAGTTTCGTCCGCTGTTTGTATTTGTCAAAATGCTTCCGTCTTTGCTCCAGCGGTAAAAATTGGAGCGATCCGTGAGAGTAAAGAACATCATAATCCTCAGACATCTCGTATCCAATCATATCGGCATGAAGAATATTAACCGAATAACCCGACAACTGACTATATTGTTTGATTTTCTCAATGCCTGGAGTTGAAATTTCCAATGCGTCCACTTGAAAACCGCATTTGGCAAAATAGATGGCATCCCGGCCTTCGCCGCTGCCAACGTCTAATAAACGCTTATTCGCTGTATCGCCCTGTAGAATATCTACAATTTGTTCGGCAAGTTCTGAAGGCTGTATTCCCCAGTAGAATGCTTCTTTCTGATACTCTCCATCATACGGACCTGCCTTGCCCACAGAACTTTCCCCTGTCAGCAAGTAATCAATGGATACGTTGAGCAGTTTGGACAACAGTGGCAGCAGCAGGGTATCCGGCAGTGCATTTCCCTGCTCCCACTTGGAAATGGCTTGCGGTGTGACATTCAGCATGGAGCTAATTTTCTCTTGTGTATAGCCCTTTTCTTTCCTCAGCGAAGCAATTCGCCGCCCAAATTCATTATAGGTATTGCACATGGTATCTCTTCCTCTTTGAGATGTTCAGTACTGACAATCTCATTGTAAGTTAACCAGATTTCTAAGTCTAGCGAACTTTGGTTGCAAATATCAAAAAAAGTTCAACCGGCAGTTGTTTTTTATCGCTTATATTTAAGCTTCGTCTATTGCATTCAGTCTCATCCGCAATCCGCACATTCTCTGCTTACATTTTTTCAATATCAATCACAAAAGAATATTTATCATCTTCCAGCACACTTTGAGCCCCATATTTCTCCCAGATTTTTCTAGATACCATATTGTCTTCTCTAACTGCAGAAGATACATGCTTCAATCCTTTTCTTTTGGCTAACTCAAGTATAAGCTGAAAAGCTTTACTGGCATATCCCTTATTCCAATATCTACTCCCTAGCCAATAACCAATTCGGGTAGTATGGTTGACTATCTCCTGATGACTTAGCGATATCATCCCTATCGCTTTTTTCTCATGAACGATCGCAAATAAATCTGCACATCTCTCAGTGGCCCATTTTTTATTGGTTTCCATAAAATTCTGTTTGGATATCTTAACAGAGTTATTCGAACCTAAAGCATCAGCCAAACAATCATCATGATTAAGAAACCAAACAAGTTGGTCAATATGTTTATCAACGGATTCAAGAACTATGTTATTACTTTTATTGAAAACGCTATCGCTGGTATTTTCCATAAATTTATCTCCATTACAATTCCATCTTCAATCTTTCCATAAAAAATGTGAACGCTAAAAAGCTTTTTATTGGCATAACAGTTGCCTTATTAACATACTTACTTAAGTATCGACAAACTCCTTCAAATAAAACCTCAACCCCTGATTTAAAGAGTTGAGGCCAAAATTCGCCGTTTTATACATTTCCTTTTTTGAAGTTCATCATTCATGTCACTATTCTTTCAAGTATTTTCCCTTATCATTTTCAGTTATTTTACGAATTACCTTGCAGGGATTTCCCGCTGCAATTACACCAGAAGGAATATCTTTATTCACTACACTGCCAGCTCCAATTACAACTTCATCACCGATCGTCACGCCTGGCAGAACTACTACCTGTGCACCAATCCATACATTGTTACCTAGGTGATGGGATATTCATCGCGCCCTACCATCACTAACGAAAACACGATATCAACTAATTCTCCGCCAAAAAACCTTCGACTGGATTTTTTCACATCCTATAGCCTATTTAATAACGGCATATCAACAAATCGAATTGCTGCTGCCGCCAATACTGAGGTCGGGTCAATTGCAGGCCTGTCAATATGAAACATTTTAAATGCAACCGGAAGCTCTGTGCACCCCAATATCAACACTTCTGCCCCTTTCTCAAAAAGCTTATCGATTGCCCCATAAAACTCATTAATATTGATATTTCTGTTTGACGCCTTTACCCCATTATAAATAATATCCATTACACTCGTCTGTTGCATGGGCGAAGGAATAACTAAATCTATCCCTATATCCGTTAAAGCTTTATGATATACCCCTGACTGAATCGTCCCATCAGTTGCCAACAACCCAATTTTTCTTATTTTCCTTTTTTTAATTTCCTTCGCCGTTTCTTTCAACATATTTAAAAGCGGAATATCAAAAAAAGGCGTAATCTTATCATAAAAATAGTGCGCCGTATTACATGGCATAACCAACACATCCGCTCCCATCGATTGCAATCGCACGCCGCTTCTCACCATTTCAGGCACAGGATCCTTTCCGCCTTGCAATATGGCCTTTGTCCGGTCTGGAATATTGGTATTACAATCTACATAAATATGGATATGTTCTTGATCAGACTTGGCATCTGTCATGTCTATAATCTTTTTAAATAAATCACAAGTAGCTAAAGCTCCCATACCTCCAATAATCCCAATTGACTTTTGCATTTTACCTTCCCCCTGTTTACAACAACGGCTTACTCCTTATTTGATTTCATTATAAAATCCGAGTACAATAGAATCAAATACATATATCTATATAAATAATATAACTATTTGATTATACCGCGGAGGTCTTATGTTTAAGGGGAAAGAATATATTTATGAAGTCTACAAAGAAAAAAGCTTTTCAAAAGCAGCACAGAATCTCTATATCAGCCAACCTGCTTTAAGCGCTGCAATTAAGAAAATTGAAAAACGCATTGGCTGCTGTATATTTGACCGAAGCAGTAATCCTGTCCAGTTGACAGAAGGCGGTACCGAGTATGTAAAATCCATAGAAAAGATTATGGATATTGAAAATCGATTTGAAAACTATCTTAGCAATTTAAATCAGCTAAAAACAGGACGACTTTCTATTGGCGCAAGTAATGTTTTTGCTTCATTTATTCTTCCGGCAATAATTACCGAATTCACTATAAAATACCCCTCCATCAAAGTAAATCTCGTTGAAGCCAATAGTGCCCATTTAGAAGATCAGCTCTTTTCAGGCACACTCGATTTTGTCATCGATAATTACCCCTTGAATGAAGCAATCTATGAAAAACACTTATTCTGCAGAGAGTGTCTTATTCTTACCGTTCCCAAGAAATTTGCTTCAAATAGTCTGGCCCAAGAATACCAATTATCTATTGACGATATCCGCAACGGAATGCATTTAAATCCAGCGACAAAGCCCGTACCTTTGTCATTATTTGCCCATGATCCATGCATTTTTTTGAGGGATGGAAACGACACGCGAATGCGCGCAGATAGAATTTTTCAAGAATACGGCTTGACGCCTAAAATTATTTTAGAATTAGATCAGTTAGCTACAGCATATAACGTAGCCTGCTACGGCATGGGAATTACAATCATTAGCGATACCTTAGCCCAAAAAGCAGGCTATGGCTCAGACATGCTATATTACAAAATAAACAGTCCCTACACATTCCGCAATGTATTCTTTTATAATAAACAAAATAAATATATCACCAGAACTATGGAAGAATTTATAAAGATAGCACAGAAAACAGATAGCAAGCAATAACCATTACATTGATTTCACTGGTGACGAAGCGCTCCGCCCCCTGCCCAATTCGCATAAGACAAGCACCCTCAGCCCGTTTTTATCAGGGTTGAAGGTGCTTGTCGCCGTTACCAATGATATGGTTATCCGTATCATTGGTAACGGCGAATTATTCGCTATTGATGGATTCACTTATGTGGTGGCTTTAACAGCGCACTATCCAATTCGATACCAATTCCTGTTAAATACACATTTATCATTACGACGGTTACGCTCTCCGTATCATAAATAACGAACTATCACTTTTAATGGCAAATAAAGATTATATGCAGTATCTCATATCTATTGAAGAGAAAAATTAGGCGTCCTTAATTTTCTCCCACAGCTTACTGAACTTTGCTTTGGTAAGAATTTCGTGGGTCAAAAACTCACCTTGATAAAAAGCAGTATAGGTTGTAAATACAGCTGGGGATTGGCGAGCCTG
Organism: Anaerosporomusa subterranea; assembly: GCF_001611555.1. Taxonomy (NCBI): domain Bacteria; kingdom Bacillati; phylum Bacillota; class Negativicutes; family Acetonemataceae; genus Anaerosporomusa; species Anaerosporomusa subterranea. The sequence continues at coordinate 92,424 of NZ_LSGP01000028.1, read as the reverse complement.
TTCCCTGCTTTCCAGTTTGATGCGGTTTATGGGGATATCAAACTCTTCACTGATGATATCCAGCTCCTTTTGTACATGGTATTCAACAAAAGGACATTGATCGGTATACAGCACAGTCAGCCCCCGACTAAAAGAAAGGGGCGGTGTTTTTACGGTATCTCTAAACTTGGGCATTGCAGCGTCACCTTGCAGCCGTTTAACCAGCAACTCAAAGTAGGGTGGTGCTGTATCGGCGACTTCAAAACCCTTTTTCAATAGATAGGCTTTATCAGAAAGATAAGGTCTTTTTTTTAGGCTCGAAACTATGACAACTCCGTTTTTACCTGTCGCTTCATGCAAGCACGAATGCAATAGTTCAGCACCATACCCCTGGTTCTGATAACGACCAGCCACCCAAAAACAGTTGATGAACATATAGCCGTCGGCATCAATGGGGCACCAGGCGTTTTCGGCGGGCAAATATTCAATAAACACTTTCCCCCGAACGTCTGCTTTCCTGAAAACCAGTCCATCTTGAAAACGATTTCTCAACCACGCTTTCTTCAGCGATACTCCTGGTGCGGTTTTCTGGTCAGCAATGGCACAGCAAATATGCTCTCGTTCTAAGTTTTCTTCAGTTAATGTTAATAATTTCATTAAATAACCTCCGCTCATAGGGCTAATTAGAACTTCTTGAATAGCAATGCGATAATACTAGCATTATTACCTTTTCGATATTATTCGAACTCACAAAATTTTCAAAAGCCCTTCCCTCTACGTTTCATACACAGTAATGTTTTCATCATACCACACCAATACTCTACGACGATTGCCAAAGCTAGAAAACCATATCCGTTCAATGTAATAATTCCACCTTGTAAGAATAATACTCTGACTACAATTAGAATCCTTCTTAACAAAAAGCCTCAACCCCGCATAACGCAAAGATTGAGGTTTCTTCATTTTTTACAATTATACGGATTATGCCAAGTTCTTATTAGTTAGCGCAATATCGCAATTCAACGATTTAAATAAATATACTATTTAATCGTAAAATCTTCCGATTTGAAATTACTATAATACCTACCCATCTGTGCTGTAAATTTTAATACGCGCGGACAAGCGGGGATGTTCCTTTTTTGTCAACATTTTGCCACAACTCCTCACAAAGAGCAGATCAGTCCACTCACAGGCATCCCCCCCGTCAGGATGACCGCCGCACCTCCGCTAGCCAAACGTAGACCCTGGCAGATCAGCACGAAAGGAATTACGGCCGAGGGAATCAACCATTTGGCGCAGGTTATCCAGAAATACGAAAAGCCCTGCTGAACTCAGCAGGGCATGACTTGTCAAACTTAAGCGTTGTCTTCTCTAGCAGATAGGGTTTATTATCTCAGCCGGAAAACTTGGTTTACGCCAAGTTTATCATCTACTTGTGCGGAAAGAGCGGCAGTGGCGCGAGGAACAAGATATCATCACGATTGGCGGCATCGCCTTCGGCCAGGATAGCCGCTCTCGCGACCACCACTCCACCCGCCTGGCAAACAAGTCGTTCCACTGCAGCAACCGACTCACCTGTACTTATGACATCGTCAATAATAGCTACACGTTTGCCTCTGATAACGGCAGCGTCCTTACCGTCAAGACAGAGAGTCTGCTTTTTCTGCGTGGTGATGGAGTGGACCTCTATGGTTAGTGGGTCCTGCATGTAAGGCTTGACGCTTTTACGAGCGATAATGTAATTCATGCCGAGCAGTCGGGAAACCTCAAACACGAGAGGAATTCCCTTCGCCTCTGCTGTGATAAGTACGTCAATAGGAGGCAGCTTTTTGACCAACTCAGGCGCTGTTCGACAAACAAGTTCCGTATCGCCGAGAATAACGAAACTGGCAATGCTAAGATCAGGCGCAACCTGCAGGACGGGCAGAGTCCGCTCAAGGCCGCAGACTGTAAGTATGTAGGACGTTGGAATATTCATCTTTACCTCCATTAACTAAAAGTGCCAATTAGTAGTTTTACCAAAAGGCCTGCCACCATGCCGAGAAACGGATCAGTGATGGCGGTGACAGCCATTGTGACGCCGCCGATGATGGATTCGGGCGTACCGATGCCGCTTTGCAAGGCGAGGCTGGCGTTGATCGGCACGGTAACGATCACGCCAAGCACCAGCAAGAAGCCAGCAATAGATTCGTTTGGCACATATTTGCCGATACGGGGCAAGAGTTTCGACAGCAGGATAACTGCCATTAGACTCATCATTAGAACACCCGCCACTATTGGATGGGGCGCGGCACCAGTTGCGGAAATGATTGCTTGAACCGGTCCGCCGCCGAATAAGGAAGACGCCATATCAGCCAGGCTGCTGATAATGGTAAGATGATCCAGGTTCACATCTGTCTTGGCGATTGTCTGCGCAGTGATGTTGCCGAACGCGATATTCGCGCCAATATTCAGGGTAACGATACCCAGTGTTCCGCGGATGACGTTAACGTTAAGAATGGGCTTTTGAAAGATAAATTTCTCGCGCGATTCATCAAATAACAGATCGCATTTTTGTTTGAGAACTACGCAGGCGACCGTTGAGGCTAGTACCGAGGCAACAATAGTGAAAACCAGCTTATTTGCTGGATTAGGAGTTATGTAGTATGTCAACAGGGCAACCGCAATCGACACGATACCTATTGCAGGGTTGCGGCGAGTCATATCGACAGCCACTCGCGCCAGGAGTATACCTACACCTGCCATCATCGCGTTGGTTATTACAGGACCAATAAAATTCACGATCTTACCGAATACACCTAATAGGCCAATAGCCAGCAGCAATGCGCCTTCCCAGAATATCATGGACAGCCTTTCCTGAATCGTACGGCCCATCGTGCCAACTATCGTGATTGTTTCTGCCTGGAATGAAATTGGCGCTACAACCCCGAGTACGCCGCAACCAACAGCGCCGACGATGAACCCTGCCGCAGTGGGCACCGAGGCGAAGCCAAAGGTCAATGCCAATAACCCTTGCGGCAACCCATTGACGATAACACCCAAGGCTGCCAAAATGTCTTCAATGCTCATTTCTTTTCCCCCTAATTAATTAATTTAAAAACAAAAAAGCCTAGACCGATAGGGTCCACTCGCTTAAATGAGTGAAACCTATCCGTCTGGGCTTTTCTCCCTACGGTGTCATGGTTTAGGGTAAACAAAAACCATGCGAATCGCTCGGACCAGACCGGAAAACTCCGCGGAACCCTAGATTCACTTTCAGCTCATAGTCCAGTGATTACGGTCACCGGGTAGAGACTCTCGGGCCAATTCCCGAGGATATATGAGAAATATGTATATTTTATGTGTAGAATTTAGCAGAAATTTGTCGATATGTCAAGTTATATATCAGTCTGGCTGCAACGATAGCGGACGATTTCGAGGTCAGCGCAGGCCATATGAAGGTGTGCTGGGTTACCAGTGATACGGATCTCCATATCGGGTCAAACGGCGAAGATTGATTATACTATCTAGCATATACTATTAAATTTTGCTCCTTTGACTCTAAATATCTACGGTTCGTTTATTGCAAGTATCTGTAAAATACTCTAAACTAAATTTCGGAGGTGACGCTAATGGATTGCGATAAAATCGGTAACTTAATCTATAATCTGCGAAAAGAAAAAGCCATGACACAAAAGCAGTTAGCTGATTTAATGAACATCAGTGACAAAGCAATAAGTAAATGGGAGCGCGGCCTTGGATGCCCTGATGTATCCTTGCTCCCAGAGCTATCACAGATACTTGGAGTTAATATTGAGGAAATCCTCTCAGGTAAAATTGAACTAAATGAAACTATTGGAGGTAATATGAAAAAACTTAATTTTTATGTCTGCCCACAATGTAATAATCTCATGACAGCAACAGGAGATGCTCATATTTCATGCTGCGGAAAGAGGTTAGAGGCATTAGTTGCAGCAAAAGCGGAAGATAACCATCTACTAAATATAGAGCCTGTAGAAAATGAACTATATGTTGCCTCTTCCCACGAAATGAAAAAAGATCATTATATATCTTTTGTTGCGTATGTTACAGGAGATAGAGTTCTTATTGTGAAGCAATATCCCGAGTGGAATATGCAATTTCGATTTCATAAGTTAGGGCATGGCAAACTATATTTCCATTGCACGAATCACGGGTTATTTTATCAACTCATTTGAGTACCTTTTCGTTACATTGCTTTGAAAGAGAGCACAGACTACCTGTATCCAAATGACAGGGCAGCGCACAACAGAGAAACGGTGCGAGTAAAAAGGAGAATGTGGATATGAAAATTGTCTTGATCAACGGAAGCCCCAGAGGCAGAAGTAGCAATACGCAAATCATGGCCGAATCTTTTTTGCAAGGAGCCCAAGAGGCGGGCGCAAACACGTTAAACGTTTTTTTAGCGGAGAAGGAGATACGGTACTGTCACGGCTGCTTTTCCTGTTGGCTAAAGACACCGGGACGCTGTGTCATCGCCGACGACATGAAGCAAATTCTGGCTGAGGCAGATGGAGCTGATGTGCTGGTTTTGGCCAGTCCGCTGTATTTCGATACGATTTCTGGCCTGCTGAAAGTGTTCATGGATCGGATGATCGTCAAAGGCGATCCGCATTTCAGCAAGACGGCCACTGGTGAGTCACGCCACTGGAAAAAGCCAGGCGAGAAAACACCCAAATTGCTGATGATGTCGAATTGTGGTTTCCCTGAGCGGTCGCATTTTCAGGCGATATCACACTGGGTGCAGCGTGTGGCACAGAATATGCAGACAGAACTGCTGGGCGAAATCTATGCGGCACAGGGCGGACTTCTGTCAATGGAACTGCCGCAAGTCAAACTGTATCTGCAATGGGTCAAAAACGCCGGTGGCGAAATTGCATCGGGTCAGGCGTTGTCAACCGAAACGAAACAAGCGCTGGAACAGTCTTTCCTACCGGACGATATATATATTCAAAACGCCAATCAATACTTCGATAGCCTGCTGGGCAACAAATGATTGTTATTAAATTACCCGTAAAATAATAAATCCTGCAGATTCGTTATAAATCTGCAGGATTTATTATTTTTAGTTGTTGAAACCAGGCCTGTTTTTTCACTTGCCTGTCATCTCTCTTTGAAGAGACAGCAAGGGACGTTCCTAATTTGTCAACATATTGCCATGGCATCCACGTTCCGGTCAATTGCCTCGCGTATCTTCCCACTTTAGTATTTCCTTAGTAGACATCATTTTTGTGACAAAAAAGGTACGTCCCCTATTGTACTGTTTTTCCCAACTCAGCAACTTCATTTGTAGCCGGGTCAGGTTGACTGTTCTCCTTTCTTAATACCCCTCCCATAATCTATCCTCGTCGTTTTGGAAGTCGTCCACACAATATACACTCGTGCTCCCGCATTTGGGACAACATTCTAAATATCCACCATCGCCTATCGATTTCAGTATTGCTCCCTGTGTATTAAACACTTTTCCACATTTTGTGCATTTTACAACTGCCATTTTCTCTCTCCTTTTAGCTATACAATTTGCGTGTCGCGGAGACGGGTTTGTCGAAAACAATCTCTCACCAGCTTTGAGGTGACGGTGGGGATGTACCTATTTTGTCAGTTGTGACAAAATAGGTACGTCCCCCAACTTTCCCACATGTCACTAGAACCATCCCTTTGACAGTGTTACCCTTGTTACACTGCATCACCAAGTCCCTAACAACCGTTAAAAGCAAGGCACCTATCCCTTTGTTTTTTTACTTGTTTAAGCATTTATCGAGGTGTAAATGGCTCTTTAAGAAAAAACAAAATGACACACCATTCTAAAAATCTATAATTTCTGGTTTATAGTCGTCAGGCAATTCTTCTTCATTTAAAAATTGGAAATTGTCATCATTCAGTATTGGTATAAATATATCGTATGGAATCATAGAAAACTCACAGGCATAATTACTGGCTCCGAACCACATACCCGCTTTGCTACTCAAATTTAAGCCTCTTGCAAACTTTGTGTAGTTTGAGCAATCATGAACTGCTAAATCCCAGTTTTCTTCATCAGCTATTTTCATGAATTTCAAAGTTAATTCCCTACTCCAAATTGGAGATATATAGCCATGTCTGGAAATATACATATTTTCCCCATAATAATTGTTTATGTTATTCTCATTTAAATGTAATTCCGCACAATTGATAAAATCGAGTTTTGTCTCGAAGATTGCTTGCTTTTTCTTAAAAAATGCTTCGAAAAACTCAGGAGTCATTGGAGTTTCAATACCTACACTTTTGATATATTTTTTCGCTAATCCAATATTTTCAATTACTTTGTCCGAACACTTAGAAGCACCTAGGTTGAAACGTATCTCATTAAGACCGGCTTCACCTAATGCTTTCAATGTCTCTTCTGTAGCTAAAGTGCCATTTGTGTATAAATGTTGATGAATTTGAGCATCACTAAATTTCCTTATAACCGAATAGTATTCTTCAATTTCCATGAATGGTTCTAAATAAACGTAGGAAATGCCAGTGGGTTTTTGGTGAATGGAAAGAAGCAAATCAATATCCTTCTCGTAAAATTTTGTGCCTCCAATTTCCCACATACCTTCGCCAACTGGATGAATATCTTCTAGTTCGCTATAATTATAACAGAACTTACACTCTAAATTACATTTGTTCGTTTTCCTAATTGCACTCAAACCAGTACCCATCAGACAAGAACGACATCCTTTGGGGAATTTACTTTCATTTCCTACAAAAAAAGTTCTATTCTCTAAAGTTTTCAAACCTCTAATATCCGACATTAACGTATCATTTCTATGATCAATTGCTGCCTCAATTTGCGCAAAGGTAGAGTAAATGATTTCTTCATGTTTTATACTAATTTCCTCTTCCTCAGGCAATTGTGAGAAAAAATCAAACCATATCAACGCATCATTCTTTGAAATTTTCATAACGTACCGCCTATCTACTTAATCTAATACTTCACATTATCTTCCAAGTGTGAATACCATTAAAAAATCTGTAGTTGAGCTTGAATACTTATTCCTTATAATAAGTAATCAAGCCATAGTATTTAAATTATACTGGTTTACACATCAGTTTTCAATGTCGACGGGAATGTCGATAGGGACGGGATTGTCGGCAATGGTAAAACACGAGGCCAATAATACCTTCCCAAAGATGCATTCAACGAGAAAACGACCCTATGCAGTAAAACCATCTGCAAAGGATCGTTTTTTTATCTGTCATCGTGCTGGTCATGGCCTGCTAAAGATCGCAGCCGTCCATCACCTGTTACATAACGGCACTATCGGACGTCCGCCATTAGGATGCGCCAGCATGATTATCTAAAGTACACTTCCCTACCCACGCGGAGTTAAATTCACTTTCAGCTATACTGCTTCAAAAGATAGCAAATCCTTAGCCTTAGCTACTGTTTTATCCCCAACACCGTTGATACTCCTCAGGTCACTTACTTCTAATTTTCTTTTCTGTGATACACGTGGGGACGTTGTTTTTCTAATGAACTGCAAACTAGTTTGCGAAATCTTGACGGTACCAATCACCATCATTCTACACAACATCAAATATTTTGCCTGGATTCAGAATGTGATTTGGATCCATAGCCTTCTTGATGCTTCGCATTACATCCAATTCCACTTCGCTCGTGTACTGCTCCATCAGTGCTTTCTTTTTATAGCCAATCCCATGCTCTCCCGAAAGCTTACCGCCAACCTTGTACGCATAGTCAAAGACATTCTGTTGAATTTCTGCAATTCTTAAAGTAACCGGATTATAATGTGCCATCTGTTTACCTCCCTGTAGACCCATGTATATGGAGTTTCACCCCTCCAGCCGTATGAGTCTCCGTCCGCATTCAAATGCTAACTTATCGGCTTGATGATATCTCTCATCCACTAGTGACAGCAATTTTGCTAATAATACGTTATCTCCCACAATATTGCTTACTTTTGAAAAAGCCCCTAGCATAACGACATTTACGAGCAATGCATCGCCGATATTTTTGGCTTCCTGGGTCGCATTGATGAAATACCCGGTAAGATTTCTTTGCTGTATATCGGCAAGCAGCTGTTCCTGCGAAGGATACGTATCGATCTTAATATTGGAAAGAATGGTCGGAACCGGAGCCGTATTAATGATGTATTTTCCGTTTGAGCTTAGCAGTGCAATGTGACGGAATGCTTCCAGCGGCTCCAACCCTAATAATATATCGGCTTGTCCATGAGGCACCAGCGGAGAAAAGATTGTTTCGTCAGATATCCGTAGATGCGATGTGACTGATCCACCTCGCTGCGCAGCCCCTTTAGTCTCCGTATTGGCAACATTCAATCCAGCATCTATAGCACATTGAGCAATTACTTGTGTTGCCAGAATATTACCTTGTCCGCCTACACCGGCAATAACCAAGTCGAACTTCATTTTATCGCCCCCCGCTTACACACATGTATACATACGCCACACTTGTTACAAGCGCTTTCATCGATCCTAGCCTTGTCAGCAACTAGGGTGATAGCCGGACAGCCAAAGGTGCGGATACAAATCCCGCAGCCATTACAAACATCTATGTCCACCGCTACCGGAACCGGTTGATAAGAAATCTTGCCCTCTCGGCCAAACTTCAAGTAACACAACGCCTCCGCAACCACGACTTTGACTCCCTCTTCTTGCGTTGCCTCTGTAATGACGCGGATGGTGTCCTCTACATTATAGGGGTTGCACCAAAAAACCTTTGCCCCCATGGCAGCAGCTAATTCACCTGGGTTAATCGGTTTAACGTCTTTACTCATGAGATTATTGGTACTTGCGGCATGAGGCTGGAATCCAGTCATTGCAGTTGTTGAATTGTAGCCAATGACCACTGTGATATTCGCTTTATTAAAAATTGCGCTGGCAAGTCCGGTCAAGCCATTGTGGAAGAACGTCGAATCACCAATCAGTGCGTATACAGGCTTATCGAAGCCTGCCTTTTGTATGCCGTAAGCCATCGGAATGGACGAGCCCATGCAATAAATGGTTGCCTGCAGCTTCATTGGCTCAAATGTTCCTGCGTCATGGCAGCCGATGTCTCCGGTTACCACCCCGCCATTCTTTCTCACAACTTCTTTCATCGCGAATAACAATCCTCTATGGCTGCATCCCCCACATTGGGTCCGGGTGCGCGCAGGTATGTATTTTCCTTGAGCTGGGGCGGGGTAATCTTTGCCGGCAAACACCGCCTGAACCGCTGTCAGCACCAGGTTCGTCGACAACTCTCCTTCCTTCGGCAAAAAGGATTCGCGGCCAAGAATGTCCAGAGATATCTTATTTTCAAAACACAATTGTTTAACTAACCTTTCGACAACAGGTTCAATTTCTTCAAAAATGACTACCTTTTTTAATCCTTTGAGAAACTCCAGCGTCTTTTTTTCAGGAATCGGCAGTGTTCCCAGCTTCATGATCGGCAATGATTGCCCATAGATCTTTTCCGCTTCCTTAAGAAATGCATAACCGATACCGCAGCCGACAAACCCAATATCGCCTTCGGAAGAATCAATCCAGTTAAAAGGCGATTCCTCCATGATCGCTTTCAGCTCAGCCTGTTTATTATTTAGCCAGCGATGCCGCATTTTGGGGCGAAGCTCCCCGCCATACTCTTTTTCAACAACAGCTGACATAACAAAGCGGCTGCGATCAGGCACAAACTCGGGAGGCTTGCCTGCAGTAATACTTCCTTGGCATTCGACCATTCCTCCGGCGTGATTAATCCGCATAACCGGACGGATGGCAAAGACAAGTTCGGTTTTTTCAGATAGATCAAAGGCTAGTTTGGTCATTTGATAGGCTTCCTGCACATTGGCAGGATCGAACATTGGCAGATGTGCGTATGTATGAATCAGTATTCTGGTGTCTTCCTCACATTGCGAGGATAACCCGCCCGGGTCGTCTGCCGAAATCAGCACTAATCCGGCTTTAACACCGGTGAAATTGATGTGCATTAAATAGTCAGCCGCAGCATTTGTTCCGTTATGTTTCATCACCGCCATTGCACGCTGGTTTGTCAAGCACGCTCCGCCTGCCACTTCAAAAGCGTGTTTTTCATTAGAGGACCATTCTGCATAGATACCGGGAAAACTCGCGCAATGATCGACTATTTCTGTTGCAGGCGTTCCTGGATATCCTGCCACAACCTTTACCCCTGCTTCGAATGCGCCCCGAGCAATTGCTTCATTGCCAAACATAAACTTGGCTTGCATGTTATTCCCCCCCACATATCTCAACATCGCAAAAAATCGGCTCATTTATGAGACCGTCCAGCTGATTGAACGGTACGTTAATTTCTATAACGACGAACGAATTCAGTTCATAACAAGACCGACACCATATGAAAAACGGTGCCAGTCTGATTAATTTTACCATATTCTACGATAGGCTTTTACTTTTCTATCCAACGCTCGGGGAGCAATTCACAAGCCGCATGACTTGTTTTCCATTATGCAGCTGCAAACGTAGCTTGTTTTGGGTAATTAGCAGCCGTTCCGAGCGTATATCGCGGCTATTTAGGTATGAACCAGCTCATCGGCACGAGAACGAGGTCCGGGAATAGAGTGAGCAGCAACAGGAGAACGATCTCGATCCACAGATACGGCATTATTTTGTTGATTATCTCTTCCATCGAGACTTTGCCGACGCCGGCCGCTACGTTAAGCACCGTGCCAACTGGCGGCGTGAGAACGCCGATCATGTTGTTGAACACGAACATGAAACCGAAGTAGATCGGGTTGATGCCGGCCTTTTCGATAATCGGCATGAGGACGGGTGTGAGGATGAGGATGGTCGGCGTGGCGTCCATGGCTGTGCCGACAAGCAGGACTAATAGGTTAATGAAGAACATGAGGATAATCTTGTCGTTCATGACCGGTGCAAGCATCTCGGCGATCCACGCCGGGATATTGGCCACGGCGATCAGCCAAGACGAGATCATGGCCGCCGCGCACAGGAACATGACGATACTGGTTATCTTCGCAGCCGCAACAAGAACATCGCAGATATTGCTGAATTTGAGTTCCCGGTAAACGAACAGCCCGATGAACAGGGCATAAAAGACAGCGATCGAGGCGGCTTCGGTCGGCGTGAAGACGCCGCCGCGCAGACCAACGATGATGATGCCGGGCAGAATAAACGCCCAAATGGCGTCACGAGCCGTTTTTAGAACCACAGATAGCGGTTGCTTCGGCTGCAGTATGAACTGCTTTTTGCGGGCCAACCAAGCCCATGTGACGGCGAGAAAGATGCACAGCAACAGGCCGGGCACGATGCCTGACATGAACAGTTTGGGAATGGATACATTGCCTGTGACACCGAAAATAATCATTGGCACGCTGAGCGGCATGATAGGCGGAATGATGGCCGCGGAGGCAATGAGCGCTGCCGACATGCCCCGGTCGTAGCCGGCCTCGACCATGATCGGGATGAGAATAGCGCTGAGGGCGGCCGTATCGGCCACCGCCGAACCGGACAGACCGGCGAAGATAAGACTGGCAAGAATGGCGACGTAGCCGAGGCCGCCGCGAACATGGCCCACGAGTGCCATGGCGAAAGCAATGATCCGCTTGGAGACGCCGCCGGCGTTCATGAGTTCGCCGGCAAGGATAAAGAAGGCGATTGCCATAAGGGGGAAGTTGTCGGCGCCATCGACAAGGGTGGCGGCGAGAATCTGGGTGTCAAACATGTTGAGTTGGAAGAGCAGGAAAATGCCGCTAATGATGAGTGAGTGTGCAATAGGTATCCCCAAGGCCATGGCGGCGAGGAGCGAGCCGAGAAATACGGTTATCGTCATTGTCATGATTTTTTGGCTCCTTCCTCCGCTTCGCTGATTGCCTGGTCAATCAATGTCTTATCCTCGGTGTCGGTCATCATCACCAGTTCACTCTCAGCTACCTTGTTAGTGAACAGCCGGTAAAGGTTATACAGAGATATGCCCACCATCGCGGCGCTGCAGATGAACCCGGAGATATACACCATCGACATCGGCAACTGCATTGACGGCGAAACCTGGGTGCTGGTGAGAGCAGTCATCTTCCAAGCCCCGTCGGCGCACAAACCCATAGTGATCGCGAGGATAATGTTGTTGCAGATAAAGAGAAGACGTTTGCCTTTAACCGATAGCTTATTCACCAGCGTGTCAACACCGAGGTGGACGTTCTCCTGGTAGGCGACGATGGCACCGAGGAATATCAGCCAGATGAAGAGATAACGGGAGGCTTCTTCAGCCCAGGTGAGTCCATAGTTGAAAAAGTAGCGTAGTATAACGTTGGCAAAAACAAATGTGGCCATGCAAGTCAGGCAGATCGCAATCGCTGCATGAAGCAGGCGGTTTATCTGTTTGCTCAAGTTGCCCATCTCCCGGCTTCCTTTCGGGGGAATCTACATCCCCACTTTCAGATTAATACGCGACAAATTATTGCGGTAAAATGGAAAATAGGGGCAGGACTACGGAAATCAGGCGCTTTGCTAGTCCCCGCCCCTACATCACACAATACTTACTTAACCTTGGCGATTTCCGCTTTTACTTCTGCGAGGATATCTTTACCGATATCATTTTCGAACTGGGCGGCAATGTCCTTGGTGGTGTCCTGGAAGGCTTTCGTTTGTTCCGGGGTCAGCTTGGTGACCGTCATGCCAGCTTTGCTCAGACCTTCGAGGGCTTCGGCGTCAACCTTGCGGTTGTGCTCGCGCTGCCACTTGCTGGCTTCCTTGCCGGTTTTCTTCAGGAGTTCCTGGTCTTCCTTCGGCAGTGCGTCCCACAGCTTCTTGCTGTACATGATGACAAACGGAGTGTAGACATGATTACTTACAGTGGTGTACTTTTGTACTTCGTGGAATTTCTGCAGGAAGTTAGTGGTGTTCGGGTTTTCTTGGCCGTCGATGGTCTTCTGCTGCATGGCGTTGAAGACTTCACTGAACGGCATCGGGGTCGGGTTGGCGCCTAGTTTACGCCAGGCTGCGAGGTGAACGGGGTTTTCCATCGTCCTGATCTTCAGTCCTTTGATATCATCGGGGGTCTTTACTGCGTGCTTGCTATTGGTCAACTGGCGGTAGCCGTTTTCCATGTACATAATGCCCACCAGACCATTGGCGGAAAGCGAGTCGAGCATTTTCTGGCCAAAGGGACCGTCAAGAACCGAATCGACTATCTTCTCGCTGGCAAACAGGAATGGCAGGTCGAAAACCATCCACTTCTTGTCGATGGTGGAAATCGGAGAGCTCGAGGGGCCGGACATTTCCAGCGTGCCTGCGCGCAGGGCGGTCATGGTTTTGATGTCGTCGCCGAGCTGAGCACTGGGGAAGATTTGAATCTCAAGGCGCCCTTTGGATTCCTTATCAACAAGCTCCTTCCACTTCGCCAGGCCTTTGTATTCCGGACTGGCATCATTCAGGCCGATAGAGATTTTGATAACTTTTTTCTCTGCTTTCTTTTCCTGGGCCGGTTGGCTGCCGCCGCAGCCGGCTAGCAGAGACACTGCCATAGCGATGACTAATAGGGCAACAACGATTCTCGACAACTTTGCCATTATTTCTCCTACCTCTCAATTTTTTTATACAAAATGCCAGGTCCTTCTACCCTCCCCAGCATTTCGCACCACCCTAAGAACATCCTGACTGGCACACCGCACCAGTCATAGTCAGTTAATTTGTAATATTCTTAAAACTCTTCGCCTTATCCTGCAAAGTTTCCAAATTTTAACACAAATGGTGCAATAAATTTTCAAACAAGTCTATTATAAAAGTATATATTTTCACGATACTCTTACTTCTTGCGCGCCTCGAAATTTGCCAGTTTTTCGTAAAACTGCACAATCGCGCTGTGATCGCTTTGGCCCTTGCCGTCGACTTTGAGCGCCTGCATCATTTCCATGACCTGACTAGTGAGCATCAGCGGCACGCCGACTTCCTTCGCGGTTTCCAGAGCGTTGTTGAGGTCCTTGATATGAAGGTCGATTTTAAAACCCGGTTTAAAATTGCCGTTCAGCACCATCGGAGCCTTGGCATCAAGTACGGTACTGCCTGCCAGCCCGCCGCGGATGGCCTGGTAGATTACTTCAGGGTCGACACCGGCCTTGGCACCGAGCACCAGGGCTTCGGACATGGCGGCGATGTTGAGGGCCACGATGACCTGGTTGGCGAGCTTGGTGGTGTTGCCTGCGCCGATGTCACCGCAGAGTGTCACCGATTTGCCCATTTTCAGGAGAATGTCCTTGCATTGGTCGAAGATGGCTTGCTTTCCGCCAACCATGATGGAGAGCGAGCCATCAATTGCTTTGGGTTCGCCCCCGCTTACCGGCGCGTCGAGCATTTCGACACCCTTCACGGCTGCAGCGGCAGCTACTTCTTTGGCCGCCAGCGGCGCGATCGAGCTCATGTCAATGATGATATCGCCTTGTTTGGCGCCTTCCAGCACGCCGCCAGCGCCCAGCACCACTTCCTTGACTTGGGGTGAGTTAGGCAGCATGGTAATAACCATCGAGACCTGGCTTGCCACTTCCTTGGGCGAGCCGACTGCCGTTGCTCCGGCCGCAACGACTTCCTCCACCGCAGCCTGGATAATATCATAAACCACCAGTTCATATCCCGCTTTTAATAAATTCTTGGCCATGGGCTTACCCATGATCCCTAAGCCGATAAATCCTATCTTCACGCTTTCGCCTCCTGATTTACCATTTTGTGAACCCTATCCTTAATCGCCTCGGCAGTCAGGCCGTAATATACTAACAGTTCCTCATAGTTGCTCGCGGATGTGCCGAAAAGGTCATCGATCCCCACGAAACCCAAAGCCACGTTCCGCATTCCAGCAAGTGCTTCGCTGATGGCGCTGCCAAGACCGCCAATCAGGCTGTGCTCTTCGGCTACCACCGCAACTGTGCAGCCCTGGATCAGCTGAATAATTGCCTCTCTATTCAGGGGCTTGACCGTGCTTACGTTTACCACCTTGACTGAAATGCCGTCATACTTTAGACTATCAGCAGCTTCAAGGGCCTTGGATACCATGACTCCGTTAGCGAAGACTACTGCATCGCTGCCTTGCCGCATCACCCTCGGAGCACCCAAGCGGAATTCTTCTCCTTCATCCGTCAGTAGTGGCAGGTCGGCCCGGTTAATCCTGATATAGCTTGGCCCGGGAATGCTGGCCATTGCCCGAACCATCTGGCGTGTCTCATTCGCGTCCACCGGTACCAGAACCGTCATATGGGGAATAGCCCGCATCAGAGCCACGTCTTCCACAGACTGGTGGGTAGAACCATCGCCGAAATCTGAGAGACCCGCACTAGAGCCGCAAATATTCACGTTAAGACTGGCAATGGATATCGTCTGACGGATCTGATCATAACACCGTCCAGTGGAAAAGACGGCAAAAGAGTTGATGAATGGAATCTTGCCTGTCAGGGCAAGTCCTGCGGCGGTCGAAGCCATGTTCTGCTCGGCGATTCCCATCTCAAAGTAGCGCTCAGGATACGCATTCTGGAACAAGATGGACATGGTAGATTTGCCAAGATCAGCTTCCAGCACCACGATAGACGGATTGTCCCGGCCAAGTTCCACCAAGGCCTCACCATACGCCTGACGTAAATTTTTCGTCATACTGTCTCCCTCCGCAATCTTAGAAGATCAGCCTTCGCTATTTCCAATTGTTCCGGAGTCATCGAGCCGTTGTGGAAGGCCGGATTATGCTCGGCGAAGGAAATACATTTTCCTTTTACCGTCTGGGCAATGACGACCGTCGGTTTGCCTTTGATTTTATCCGCCTGCTCGAGGGCTGACAAAATAGCGCCAATATCGTGGCCGTCGATCTCGATTACCTCCCAGCCGAAAGCCGCCCATTTTGGCGACACAGGATTCGTATCAAAGCGTTCGCAGATCGGACCGGTAGCCTGCAGATTATTGCGGTCCACAATGGCTACCAAATTATCCAGCTTGTAATATGCAGCTGACATGGCGGCTTCCCAAATTTGCCCTTCTGCCAGTTCTCCATCACCGATGAGCACATATACCTTGCTTGCTATCCCATCTATCCTGAGGCCCAACGCCATGCCGCCGGCAATTGACAGTCCCTGTCCGAGTGAGCCGGTATTGGCTTCGATGCCTGGCGTCCTGGTCATATCGGGATGACCCTGCAGCATCGCGCCAAGGCTTTTAACCTTTTTAAGTTCCTCCTTGGGAAAATAGCCTGCTTCAGCCAAGGCAGCGTATTGGACCAGCGCCGCATGGCCTTTGCTCAGGAGGAATCGGTCCCGATCGCGCATACCCGGATTGGCTGGGTCATGCTTCATCTTATGAAAATATAAGGCGGCAACAATTTCGGCGCTAGAGCAGGAGCCTCCTAAATGTCCCACTTTACCTACTCCGATCAGGTCATAAACAATGTGCTCTCTGATTCTCAATGCCCTTTCATTTAACTGATCGATAACATTTTGAGCTACCATTTTATCAACCCCTTTTAGCTTCAGTCGATGGGTGTCAAAACAATTTTCAGGCCCTGCTTGGATTCCATCAGCGCGAAACTCTTCTCCCACTGGTCGAGCGGCAGCTCATGAGTTATCAGCCGGTTTAAGTCCACTGTTTTTTTGCTCATCAATACCAGGCACTTTTCCCAGACATCCCAATTGTGGCTGAATGTTCCCTGCAAAGTCACCGCCTTCGCGATGATCGGATCCAGCGAGAATCCTACCGGCTGTGGACCCCAGCCGATTTTAGTAATCTGACCGCAAGGCCGGACCACATCAATGGACAGTTTTAGCGTGGGCGAAAACCCTGCCGTGTCTATAACCGTGTCGGCACCGTAACCGTCACCGAGCCCCATGATCAGGGGTAACGGATCCTGCACCGAACTATTGACCGTCATCGTGGCTCCGAATTCCTTGGCTAGTTCCAAACGGCCCTCGTCGCCGTCAGTGCCAATGACCACAATATTTGAAGCCCCAAGTATGCTGGCCATCTTTGTGCAAAGAATGCCGATAGGCCCCGGTCCGATGACGACCACCGTATCGCCCGGTTTAATATGCGAATGTTTCACCAGGGCACTATAGGCCACGCACAACGGCTCGGTCAGAGCTGCTTCCCGCATCCCAACCCCTGTCGGCAGCTTATGCAGTATACGGCTTGGAACCTTGACATACTTGGCAAAGGCGCCGTCAGCCTGAAAACCAAAACCCTTTCTCTGCCTGCAGACGTGGTAATTGTTGGTGCGGCAAAGCTCACACTTGCCGCAATAATCCGCGTGCGTCTCACAGGTGACCGTGTCACCCACAGAATACCCCTTCACATTTATGCCGACCTGTTCAATGGTGCCCGAGAACTCGTGGCCCAGAATCAACGGGACGTTTACCTTGTAGGACACCCGGTTGTGATGCATGTGTGGATCACTACCGCAAACGCCTATAAAGGCGACCTTTACCAATACGTCATCCGGTCCGATCTGGGGAACTGGGACCTCCCGAACTTCAGTGGCGCCAGCGACATTGTCATACTTTACTACCGCTTTCATCAACATAACCACTTCCCTTTAGCTTATTTTAGTCTGCCGGGCCTTTAGGCAGACCGACTATCGCTGCTTTACCTTGCCTGAACAATACGCCTAAGATCCCCTGCAGATTATTCAACCTTAAACAATCCGCTATTGAAGGCATCCATGATATGTGCCTTAAAGACCCGTTTCGCCTCTTCCACATCCCTGGTTTCCAGTACCCTAAGCAAATTCTTATGATCTTCGTATACCCGGTCCTGTTTGTTAGCAATCTGCGGGTGGGCAAAATGAATAAACCGCCGGATATGCCCATTCAGCATCGTCCAAATGCGGTTATATGTTTCGATATCACCCCAGTTCACTATTATTCGGTGGAATTCGATATCCAGCGCCGATGTACAGCTGTAATCGACGTGCTTCCTCTGGTTGTCCTCCATTGAGTCTATAATGTCGTGCAGTGTGCCAAACTGAGCTTTCGTCACCTTCGGCAAAGTCATTTCAATGACATTCGCCTCGATGGAAGACCTTAGAAGATAGATGTGATACATTTCCTTGAAATTAATTTCAGTTACGAAGGATCCGGTATATTTAACAGACTTAATTAAACCTTCTTCCTCCAGACCACATAAGGCTTCGCGTACAGGGATCTGACTGACCTGCATGTCTCGGGCAATCTCCGTTTCAACAATTCTCTGCCCCGGTTTAAACACATTTTCGATAATTTTGTTGCGTACCGCTTGTTTTACAGCATCTTTTAGGGGGTTTAGTGAATTTTCGCTTCTGTAAGTCCGATTCATAGTTCCGCTCCTGTCTTATATATAATAAAGTACATTATATAGAACTAATTTGATTATATATAATCACCAAACTCGGCGTCAATAGAGTTTTTTGCACAATTTAATATATTTTAAATTATCTAATTATTTCTTTTTCGACATCAAATCCGACCTTTTCAGCTTAATTCTGTAATACGCATCGAAAAAAAGGGCCATGCCGTACGATTACTTATGTATATGCTCTTCCCCGAATACAAAAACCCTCTTTGCCGTGTCTGGCAAAAAGGGTTTAGTCTCCCTTGTGGGAAAAATCCGGATTTACATCCTTTGTTATATAAATACCGTCGGTTATTGTCTTGGCTGTGGCGGTGCATTGCAGGGGCTGCAAGATTTCAAAACAAGCGAGAAGATGTCACAAAAATGAAGCTCACGTCTGCCATGCGGCAATGTGAGCTTCATAATTTCCAAATTATGCTGGAGGCGAGGCGGCCCAAAGCAAAGACAAACTTCCGAACTGGTTATTCATGATATAAAATAACCCTGCATTGCATGAACGGCTTAGAACTATAACCCGTAAACCGTCAGTCCTGGCACCCGCCACCCACGGTACTGGACGTTATGTGCTGACCCCTGCAGAGCCCGGCTTAGTGCCGGGCTTTCTTCCGCTCTTTTGGATCTTTAGTGACTCGGCTGCAGAACCTTCTTATACCTCTTAACATAATATAAAGCAAGAAGCATGTTGGGGGAATGAGAATGTGGCACTGTGATGTCTGTCATCAACAAGATGTCAGCGGGTGCGACTGTGGCTGCGGGGAAGTGTCACAGCCATTATTGAATAAAATCGTTGTCCTCGACCCTGGTCATGGAGGTACTTTTTCGGGAGGCGTACACTACGGGTTCCGGGAATCTGATATTAATCTTGCGGTCGCTCTTAAGCTACGCAAAAAGCTGACGCGGTTGGGTGCTAAAGTTGTTATGACGCGAACGCGTGACGTGAGCGTGGCTCCGGCCGGCTCGACTCTTGAAGCCGATCTCCAGGCCAGAGTGGACATTGCTAAAAAGTCCGCCGGGGATATCTTCGTAAGCCTACACGTTGACGATGTACCCAATATCAATCTTACCGGTGTTGCCAGTTACTTCCCGGAAGGGCGTTCTTCCGGCCTCGCCTGCACTATCCAAACTTTTCTGGTGAATGAAACCTGTGCGGTCGACAATGGTGTCAGCCCGGCCGATTTTTATGTACTTGTTCATAATGACATGCCCGCGGCATTGATTGAAATGGGTTATCTGTCCAATCTTGCTGAAGCAATATGTCTTATGGATGACTGCTATCAAAGCCTGATAGCGGAAGGCATTCTAAACGGCATCGTCAACTACTTCCTTTGCCAATAATCTTATTTTGACGCACAGTCTGTTGATCTTTCCCCTCACTAGCAATCTGTCATTATACGATGGAGGCTACCTCCACCAACCTGTTCTATAACACAAAAAACCCGCGCACTATGAACATCACCCCTTAAAGTAGACAAAGGAGAAAAACCCTGTATGGTATGCCACCCCTTTAGTAGACAGGAAGTATGATTAAAACGTACAACTTGTTACTAAGGGGGTTTTTATATGGCAAGAACTCAGTTTAACAAAGAGTTTAAGATCCAAGTAGTTAAACAGGTACTTGAGGAAGGTTACTCATCAAACAATAAGCATGCAGCTCAAAAGCAAGTCAACTTTTAAGTCTCGCAGTGTCTGCACACCAAAGCAGTTCTGTGTAATTTACATCCATCGATGAGTTTGCTTCCGTCCAAGGTTGCCAACTCTCAATAAATCCATTCATTAGTTCTTTTATCATCTCATATATCGTTTCTGTTCATAAACCACTCGCTGTGGGAAGATCCCCACCTCTCTTTTAGAATCAACTGTATAATATCGGCAGGCTTTGCCAGTTTATGTTGAGCCATAACGTCTGGTGTTTTACTTCCCCACAAGGCTAATCCAAAATCAATTCCCGCGCTGCGGGCGCACTGGAAGTCGTAATCAGTATCGCCTATATACACTGAGGTTTTCGGCTCTGCATTTGCTATTTCCAGGAATTTTAGTATCGGTTTTGGATTGGGCTTATGCTCATCAGTATCATCGGCGCAAACGATAAAGGACAAATACTTCATGAGACCAAAAGGAATAAAATCGCTTCTTAATTCCTCTCTTGTCTTTGAAGTCACAATCCCAGTGCATACCTTATGATCAGCCAGGCTTGCCAATACCTCAGCTACTCCATCAAAGACTTTAACAGACCAAAAGAAACCTTTCATATAAACATTCCATCGTTCATTCGCGCTTGCAATATCCGAAATACCCAATTGGGGCAAAGACTGTGCCCCTGGTATCCCAAGTACAAAATGTAGCTCCTCGAATGTATAATACTTGCCATAATCATCATTAAGCATTTTCTGAAGAGATGAAAGAACGGCGTGTTCAGTATCAATGAGTGTGCCATCGATATCAAAAATGACAGTCTTATACATTTCAATACAGCCTCCCTAAACGATCATCCCTGCCAGAAACCGGATATGTGCAGGTTAACCAAATAGTTAGTACTTTAACAAGTTGTGATAGTTTTCCTGCCATAGTTATTGGTAAAGTAATACTGAAAACCGCTACTGCTTAATTGTCTCGCTTGCCTTCCCATTCATCATCACCTCTAACGATAGCATACAAAAGAATGACAAATAAGGAACGTCCCCACTGTCACCCATTACAATTGATAAAGGTTCCATACAAAGCAAAAAGATCCTGTAAATTGATACAAAATTTATCAGGATCTTTTTTTCGCCATTTCCAATGTACGATTCTCCTATTAAGGAGGGACAATGAACCTGTCCCCTTGTCCCTTACAACGCCAAAAGTTGACGAATTAGGAACGTCCCCACTGTCTGCGTTCTAAACCTCCATTGGCGTTTTTCAAGTTGGTCGAAAAACTCTATATTTTGATTTAGAGCAATTATCTCACGGTTTGTACCCAGATTCTATCCACCGTCTTATTAGACGCTTACGATAGATGTTCAAGCTCTTATTAAACTTTCTTTCAATAGGAGTAGGAGATCCTGATACCCATTTCTTTAATTCAGCATCAAGATCAAAATGTCCGGCTGTCTCAATAGAAAAGTGAGTTATGCTTCTATAAGTAAGGTATTGAGGTGTTGGCAAGCAAAACCTATGATTCTCCATGTTCTACTCTTTAGTATAGAGTTATAGGACCACATTACAAAAATGTTCATATGTACTAGCAGTAGTTGCTTAGCTGGAAGCTGTAGCATTAACCAACGTTACTTTTGACTATTATTAATCGTTTTCACTATATTCCGAGTGTATCTAAATACAGGAATACGATTTAATTCTAATAAATCCTTCCCGGAAGTACATACTCCCGGCTTAATCGTAAATCCTAAAGTATAATTCATCTTTTTCGCTATCTTAATGACATTAGAGGAATAACCGCCCTTCGGATAAGCAATTGCATTAGCAGGTTGACCAAATGTATATTTAAGAAATTGCTTAGACTGATATAACTCTTCCTCAATTTGGCTATCAGTAAGTTCTCCCATTGAAGGGTGTGTAGCGGTATGTGAACCAAAGCTCATTCCTTCTGCATGCATTTCCCTTATTTGCATAGAAGACAAACGATTAGGCGTATCGACTAAGTTAGTTATCAGAAAAAAAGTGCCAACATCACCATGCTGTTTGAGTATGGGAAAGGCGTTTTCGTAATTGTCAGCATAGCCGTCGTCAAATGTCAGTAGCACCATTTTAGGCGGTAAGTAATTATCCTTCCCCGCAAAAAAATCTTCGGCCTGTTGCAGAGAAATCGTACTGTATCCGTTGTTGCGAAGTTCCACTAGGTCGTTTTGGAACTGTTCTCGAGTACGTGTCAACATATCCGCTGTATCACCTATCCGATGATAAGCAAGCACTAGTATTTTAGACTCGGCTGACTTTGCTATTGTTCGCTCTAAAGGTATGGAAGATGCCATTAAAAAGAAGAGTATACATAGTGACCCAATGGCCAACCTACGTTTTATTATCTTAATCACCCTATTGTCGCGAGACTCAGTTACGCCACAAGTCCATAATTTCCCCCAAATTTTATCTACTTTATTTTTGATGTCACCGGCATTCATGTAGTCCTCCAATTATTGCGGCATTTGACTAGTGTATTTATTACTGCAGTAATTATTGTGGTAGTTTGATTCCATTCTAACTACCACAATAATTAACCAAATATTAAGCCTATCTATTATATTTCTTGGACAAATATTCATATCCTTTCATAAAATGAGGGTATTTTACAAAAATTGCCGAAGAAAGAAGTTGAGGTGTTTAACGTGATTCGCGGGAGCATATCGATTTACTTCCGTACTACATAACACGGCCCACTATGCAGTGAGCCGTGTTGTTGCTTTTTGTCGAAATGTGAAAATCGCGAGGTGATTCTATGCTTCTCCCCGATGGAGACCTCAAACCTGAGAACCAAGAGAGATTCCACAATAATGCTGCCGCCAGCGCCGCTGTCATAAAACGCTCTAAACGGAAGCTGGACCGTGACGCCTTTTTCGCTTTCGATGCCGGGGGAAGATTGGTGGAACATCACTTCTTCCAGGGGACAATAGGAGACGTTCCTTTTCCGTCAACTTTTTATCATAACTCCCCGCGAAACGCCGGTTACTCTTCCGATTCTAACGATTTTTCCATTACACGATGAGAGCGGCCATCTGCTAACATACAATGCCAAAAGTTGACGAATTAGGAACGTTCCCACGGTCTCACTGCTATTAATTTCATTAGCTATACAGAAGGAACTTAATTATTGCGGTTTTTTACTCCCCACTCACATAACTGTTCCAAAACAGGTAATAGAGTTTCTGCTTTATGTGTGAGACTGTACTCAACTTTAGGGGGAATTTGAGGATACTCTTTCCGTCTAACCATCCCATCTGCTTCCAATTCTTTAAGTTGTGAACTCAATGTTTTAAAGGTAATAGCTCCTATTTTTCTCTTCAGATCATTAAATCGAACTGGTTGGTTTTCTGCCAGGAGGTAAACAATAAGCATTTTCCATTTACCACCAATCACTGACAATGTATAACCAAAAGGTGTCTCTTGAATATTACCCTTTTCTTTATAGTCAGCCATACTCATATTTACACTATCCTTTCTGGTAGTACCTATCAAAAAAGTGCGTACTATTTTTTTGTTTGCGTTTATTTTATACTGACTTTACTTTGAAGTAAAGGAGAGAAAAAAATGACTAATGTTAAAACCTACGATCACGGTCTTTGGGATCACGGTATTACCCAAGGTTACAGCGTCAACGGCACTATCTACATTTCGGGGCAATTTTCCCACGATATGGAGGGTGCGTTCATTGGCGAGGGCGATATCGAAGCACAGACCCGACAGACCCTTGAAAATCTCGATCGCGTACTGGAGGGATTTGGTGTCACGAAGTCCAACCTCGCTTATATGGAGATCTATCTAACAAATGCGCAAGAGCATTTCGAGCCAGTCCTCCGGCTGTTCAAGGAATACGTGGGACAACATCGGCCGGCCGGCAGCCTCATCGGCGTGACTTACTTGGCGTCCCCTGAGCAACTGATCGAAATCAGCGCCGTCGCACACACCGACTAAGTAAACTACATTTTAAAATCAAAGTAATCATGTCAAGCTCAATTCTTTAGGTGATTATTGATGTAAGCAGGAAAATTAAAAAGGGGAATCAACTTGATTGAACTGAACCCCGAATAGTGGACACTTTTAGGAAAAGTGGACTGGAAGTGTCAAGAAAAACTAGACACAAAGTTAAGTTATTTTTATGAATTTAACTTCTCAAATTGGGCAGGGGAAAGATACCCAAGAGAGGAATGCATCCTCTTTATGTTGTAATAAAGTTCAACATATTTAAAGATTTCTTGCTGAGCTTGTTCGGGTGTTTCGAATTGAGCATCCTGAATAAGCTCCCTTTTATTGTTCTATAAAATGATTCCATTAAGGCATTATCGTAAGCTGATCTGCCTTGAAATCTCAAAAGCCTCATGGTAATCACCTGATGTCAGAGTGTATCCATTCATAGCGCCCTACCATCCCTAACGAAAACGCGTATCAACTAATTCTCTGCCAAAAAGATATTCGCTATAGCTGCTGAAAGGATACTCCTCCAGCTTTGTCACCAGTCCGGCTTTGAGCGGATTTTGGTGAATATAACGTTGTAACGGGATAAAGTATTAATCCACCTCAACTGGCACTCTTATATCGACTGGCTATCAGCGCTCCGCGCGCTGGTATTTACGATTAAAGCACATGGCATATTGGGTCAATAAACGCTTCATGATCAACGATATATCACCCAGCTGCTTTTCCCGGAACAAAAGATGGACATGGTTATTCATCAAACAATAAGCATGCAGTTCAAAAGCAAGGTCAACTTTCAAGTCTCGCAGGTCTGCAAAAAATAATTATAATCACAGACTTCCTCGAAAATATGTTGACGATTAATACCACGAAGTATTACATGATAGAAACCTGTACTGCTTAATTGCCTCGCTTGCCTTCCCATAGCCCTTCACCTCTATCTATGACATAATATGATTATGACAAAAAAGGAATGTCCCTAATTGTCTCTGTCCCAGGGAAGGCCCCCTGCCAGCATAACATCGTGCAAACAGAGAGCCTTCTTTTTTCCTGTCATCGTGCCGGTCATGGCCTACCAAAAAGCAGGCGGTTACTTTTGCCTGACGTACCCACATTCCGCAATAAAATTCTGCCCTTGGTCTGATAAAATCCAGTCAATGAGTTTCTTTGTGTTGCCAGTTGAAAACTGAGTAGTTACGGCATAAACATCAATTGTAAATAAGTAACTATCATTCTGGATATTTTCAATAGTCGGGGCTGTTCCGTTAATCGCCAGCAATTTAATATTTTCATTTGATTTCATTCCTGTTGCAAAGAAACGAAAAGAGTAGCCAATCGCTGATGAGTAATTTCGATAAGTTGCCACCTTGCTGATAACACCGCCCATTCCAGCAGCATACTCTTCCCATAGCGGCGGTGGCAGCTCATTTCCACTCATTACTTTTGCTAACATTATGGTTTGACTTCCGGAATTTTCTGGGCGCTGAAACGGCATGATTTTTTCATTTTTTCCACCGAGTTCATTCCAGTTCGTAATCTTCTTTTGGTATATATTTTGAATCTGCTCTATGGTTAACGAACTGACAGGATTATCTTTGTTTACGAAGAAAACGAATGCCTCCCTGGCAATAGGAGTTAATACAAACTCCACTCCTTTTGATTTTGCCATCTCCAGTTGTTGTTTTGAAGGCTGAGCGCCGAAAAAAACATCAATTTCGCTATTTATTAATCGCTCATACGCCTCATTGGTTTTCGAGCATTGGACATAGTTCCCTATTGTCTTACTATCAAGCCCTTTATATAACGCCTGCGCCATAGCTCCATAAACAGGATAAGCAGCAGTTGCTCCATCAAGTTTAGGATAGCTATCCCCAATTGAAACCGTTGGCACGTCAGTCAATTTAACCAGTTTATTCTTTTCGCGAAATGGACGATAATCATTCAGGTTTACTTCATCCGAAACCCGCTCAATTTTATGATCACCAGTTAGAACTTTAGATGTACGGTCAAAATATTGAAATGCAGCAATCGATGAAAGAAGCACAAATAACACAACATACGCAAAAACATTTTTTTCAAACTTAATATGCTTTTTATTGACAACACATGAAATCAGAATCGCAATGACAGTTATTAGTGTAATTGCAACTTGCAAAAGTGGAAATGGATTATAATCTCCTCCAAAAGCAAATAAGAAATTCATGGCTAAATATGGCATGGTGGCTATTCCATATACAGATGAAAATAACCAGCCGTTAAAATGGTAATCTGATAGACCAAACACAAGTATCCATACTAACATATAGTAACTGAAAACGACTATAATTGGTAAGAACACCTGGAAAGCACTATCTGGTAGAGAAGTTCGCTTTGCATAGAAAAACCATACAACGGCAAGCAAAATAAGCGGAGGGAAAACAAGTAGAAGAAAATTAAGCAAACTGCTATGCTCGCCAGTAATATTGACAGTGGCAATTATCTGAAGAGAAACAAGTGAGCCAATCAAGCCAATGCTGACAATTATTGGTGACCCTATCAACGCCAATACGGTCGTTTTTTTCCAATATTTTTTTAGATTCAAAAGATTCCCCCCCTACAATATGACAAAAAAGGAACGTCCCCAATTGTCTCCCTCAAGTCATATATTTCCTAAATAGACACAATCAAGTCACAAATCTCAATCCCAAGGCTGTTTTCTTTCAACCGCTATATACCTTATTTAGAATACCTTTTCCCTCTAAAACACAAGAATCCTGCAAGTTTCATCCAAAACTTACAGGATTCTCTACTCTATTACTCGGATAATCGTATCTCTTTCCCGAGGCCGTTCAGAATCGTCCAGATGCTAGGCCGACCGAGGAAGCGCGCGCAGACAGTACAGGAAACGTACGGCAAGCGCGCTCCCGCAGGGCGGAGTGCGCAACTCTTGGCGCTTTGCGCCTTAGAGTTGGCGGCCTACCCTTTACGGGTGCAACGCAGATGGGCGGTTATCAACGGCCTCGCATCGCCGTTACCAATGATACGGTTCTCCGTATCGGGTCAAACAGCAAATTTTTTTCTTCAATGGAAGCATCGGAACCGTCCCTGAGCTTCTCTTGAGCTTCTCTGTGTCGTTATTTTGAGCATCCATATAAAATATGAGGTACCAGTTTACCCCTATACAAACGATTAAACTGCTTCATGACGGACATATCGAGTTTCTCAGCTAAATTTCTGGAACTAAAGTTTTCAGGTATGATCTGAGCAGTTAATTCAGGAATTTTCAAAGTGTGTAAAGCATAGCTTTTGCAGGCATTTGCACTCTCAAACGCTAAGCCTTGATGCCAAAATGCTTTGTTGAAAATATAACCAATGCCAACATAATCTTCATTATCTGCGCTTTCTGCAATTATTCCACAGACACCTATCAATTGTCCACTGCTCTTTTCAATCACGGCCCAATAACTATAACCATCTCTTTCATACCTCATAATGTTTTCATTGATCCAAGCGGTAACTTCCTGATCTGAGAAGGCATGTCCCCAAGCATACATGACTTCAGCGTCTTGTAAAATTCGGGATATACCTTGATAATCGCCAGTAGAAATTTTTCTAAGGATTAACCTAGGTGTTTCAAGGATCATATTGTGCTCCATAATCTACCTCCCGCGGATGCAGAAGGACGTTTTTTGTATCCTCAACATTATCCACATCAATATGATTTCTAGCGCGGTTCAAGTAAACTAATGCCTCTTTTCCCCTCAAAGGATTGAAATCCCCCCCCGAGGCCGTTCAGAATCGTCCATATTCTAGGCCGACCGAGGAAGCGCGCGCAGACAGTACAGGTACGTACGGCAAGCGCGCTCCCGGAGGGAACAACGAAGATGGGCGGTTATCAACGGCCACGTTTACCAGTGATACGGTTCTCCCCGCCATATCTTAAACCCCCGATAAACCTGCTCCACTAACAGCAGCCGAATCATCTGATGCGTAAACGTCATCCTTGAAAACGACAGTCTCTCCTGCGCCGCCGCTAACACCTGGGGCGCAATCCCGAACGCGCCACCAATCACAAACGTAATATCACTCTTTCCGTTCACGGCTAGTGCCTCAAACTTAGCTGCCAGTTCTTCTGACGACCACTGTTTTCCCTGAACATCAAGCGCCACGAGGTAGCTCGTGGCGCGAATGGTTTTTAGCAGGCGGTCGCCCTCACGGGCGAGCGCCTGCTGTTTTTGTGCTTCGGATGGATTATCTGGCATACGTTCTTCGTCGACCTCGACGATGTCGAGGCGGCAGAAGGGAGTGAGGCGTTTGACGTATTCGGCGATACCTTGAGTCAGGTACTTTTCTTTAATCTTGCCGACACAGGCGATACTAATACGCATTACTTTTCTTCACTCGGCATTTCTTCCAGCACGACAGAGACGGTCCGCTGCGCGTTGTCGCGAATGATGATTACATCAACTCTCGAGCCAAGAGCTTTGCTGTCAAGGACTGATCGCAGATCAGCGATGGAGTTGATGTCAACGCCAGCGACTTTCAGGATGATATCACCGAGTTTCATACCGGCTTTAGCGGCAGGTGTTCCTTCGAATATCTTAGCTACAAACAGACCCTTTTCAGCGTCGGTGTAACCGTATTGACGGGCTGTCTTTGCATCAACGATGCTAACGCCAAGGTAGGGGCGGACAACTTTGCCTTTTTCAATTAGCGTCTGTAGGATAGGACGCGCCGTGTTGATAGGGATAGCGAAGCCTAGCCCTTCAACGCCGGTGACCGAAATTTTAGCACTGTTTATGCCAACAACTACACCGTCAGCGTTGACAAGCGCGCCGCCGGAATTGCCGGGATTGATGGCAGCGTCAGTCTGTATCAATTTGAAGCGGCGTTCGCCGATATCAATTGACCGGTTCAGGGCGCTGATGATACCTGCGCTAACGCTGCCTTTGAACTCAACACCAAGCGGGTTGCCAATGGCAATGGCAGGCTCGCCGACCAACAGTTGGTCTGAGTCGCCAAATTCGGCTACCGGTAAATCTGAAGCGCC
The DNA here is from genome assembly GCF_001611555.1 of Anaerosporomusa subterranea. NCBI lineage: Bacteria > Bacillati > Bacillota > Negativicutes > Acetonemataceae > Anaerosporomusa > Anaerosporomusa subterranea. Next base: position 63,446 of record NZ_LSGP01000028.1, on the reverse strand, counting down.
ATCAATTTTAACCACAGCTAAATCTGTGGCCGGATCAGCACCCAAAACTTTCCCTGGGAAAGTGCGTCCATCCAGCAGAGTAACAATTATCTCTTGCGCATTTTCAACAACATGATTATTCGTGGCGATATAGCCTTGGCTGTCAAAAATAACGCCAGAGCCTTGGCCTTGATCAACTAGCACTTTACGGTTGAAGAAGTCTCGAGCATAGGCTTTATTGGTAATGCCGACGACGGTAGGGCTGATTTTCTGGGCAGCACGAACGATCGGCGTATTGCGGGCGTCAGATATGCTAGCCTCGGCGGTATTCGGTTTTAGCAAGCCGTTTTTTGCATTGGGGTTAGCCGGAGCCGGGCCTGCGCAGCCGACCACCAGGCTGCCGCCGATAAGGGCGCCGATGACGGCCACAAGAAAGTATGGAGCAAATCTCCGATACCATTGTCTCATGGGTAATCCTCTCCTTATTCTTGGTTTTCTAGGCTGACCATACGGTCGGGATAGGTAACGTGCAAAGTAATGTCTTCACCCAAATTGAGTCCTGCCTCTTCTAGTATGCGACTGACTGTTGATTCCGCCACATCAGGCCTATTGTTTTCCTTGCTGATGTGAGCGAGAAAAACATCAGTATGCTGTTTTTTCGCCATTCGCGCCAGCGCCCAACCACAATCGTTGTTGGATAAATGACCGCGATTGCCGAGTATGCGTTTTTTCAAATACCAGGGATAGGAGCCTGTCTGTAACATGTCCACGTCATGATTCGACTCAAACACCAGAACATCAGAATTCTCCAGGCGTTTTCTGACACTGTCGGTAACAAAACCAATATCTGTGGCAAAGCTGCACTTCGTCTGACCGGAAAAGAAGTTAAAACCAACTGGGTCAGCCGCGTCATGGGAAATAGAAAACGGCTCGATCCGCAGATTACCGATATCCAAGCTGTCCGGCAATTCGCGGCAGCAGGCAGGGGGCAACAAATCACGGCAGGACATGGCTGCAAGGGTCGCCGGCTTAGCGTACACTGGCAGGTGATATTTTTTAGTGAGCATAGCAAGACCACTAATATGGTCTGTATGTTCATGAGTCACAAATACGGCTGATACGTCCTCGACCGCGACGCCGATTGCGTCAAGTCCAGTCTTAACACGTCTGGCACTAATGCCCGCGTCCACCAAGATGTTTGTGTCACCAAATTGAATACAAGTGGAATTGCCTGACGAACCACTTGCGAGGACATGCAATTTCATTGAAGACTCCTTTTTTTGAGCAGGTTATATCATTTTTATTCGCCCTAAACTCGCTAAAGTCCTCTTTTTCTGCATGTTCCAGGCACCAATCCGGCTTAGCAGTTCTTCTTTTCCAGCATATGAATAGCGCACGTTAAACATGGATCAAATGACCGAATTACCCGTCCAACCTCTACCAGATCATCAACATTTGCAACCGGAACGCCAATTAGCGCTTCTTCGACCGGACCCCGTTCTCCGTTGTCACCGCGAGGCGAAAAGTTCCAACTAGTCGGGGTAATAATCCGGTAATGTTTCACTCGGCCATCCTCAATGGTAAACCAATGACCAAGCGCGCCTCGCATCGCATCAGTTAAGCCGATACCGGAGCCGGATTTGGGCACAGAGTAGCCTGCCTTTGTCGGTGTGTTCGGAATCAGTTCATCCAACCAGCGGTCTGCGAGCCGGCAGAGAGTGATCAGCTCAGCTGCCCTGGCGATGATCCGGTCCAGCACGGATATTCCTCTTGTATATTCCCCGCTGATGAAACCACGGGCCAAAGGGCCGCATTCGAGCGGCATGCCTTGATAGCGCGGCGCTTTGATCCAAGAATAGGCATCTGGCTTTTCACTATTTGGCGCAGGCAACGCCTTCATCTCATCGTTTTCCACCAGGTACCAGCTATACTGTATTTCTTGATTAATGTGCGCAATATCTAACGATTCTACCCCGCCGCCGCTGCGAATGAGCCCCGGCTGATAAACACGCTGACCGGTGATAGCGTCTGGAAAGGCTCCATAGGAAAAAAAGTTCCCATAGCCTGCGCCAATCGTATAGTACTCTGGATAGTACTTTGCTATAGTCAGTACATCCTCCATATGAATTGTCTCCACAAAATTACGAATATCTCGCAAGACACCGCGATAAGAGGTTATCTGCTCAGCTGTGGCGGTTTCTGTGACTCCGGTCGGCAGAATCGTCTGCTGATGCGGTGCTTTGGCGCCAAAAATAGCCATCATCTCATGGGCGCGCACTGACATCTCAATGCCTTGCTTAGCGTGTTCCAGCATTTTACTGTTTATTGCAGTTGGCAGACGATAATCCCCGGCAGTTTTAGGCGAATATGGCGGCATATCCGGAGCTTTGACATAATCATAAAGTACTAGTATGTAGTAATGCCGCAGATGATTTTGAATCAAATCAGCGGCAAAGATCAAATTAGTCAGTTGCTGCCCGGCAGGCGTCGGCTTGACACCAAACGCCTGTTGCTGAGCCATTGAGGCGGCTACAGCGTGTGCACTTGAGCAAATACCGCAAATACGCTGGGTAAACAACGCAGCATCACGCGGATCACGCCCGCGAAGCATTGCCTCAAAGCCACGAAATAATAGCCCGCTGATCCAGGCGTCAACTACCTTACCATCCCGGATATCGACATCAACCCGCAAAGGCTCATGTACTCGCGTTACGGGAAAGATCGTCTTTACCGCCATTAGTCTTCATCCTTTCCACCAGAGCGAACCACACGCACCAAGCGCCCGACCCAGGTTTCCTTTGGTTTAGTTAATTTCCGGTTTTGGGTTTTGGCCTTAGCGATACACTTCTTCTCCTGTTCTTCTTGATCTCGGCGACGTTGCGTCTCATTTTCGGGCGGTGCGGCCGGGAGTGGTTTAGTTCCATCAAGCCAATGCCGTTTAATGCGTCCAGTCGCAACGCCTACAGCCAGATGCGCAGCAACCGCCCCGATCCCAGCCAACGTGACGAATTTGCCCAACCGTTTCACATTAGTCTTTACTGAGCCAGTATAGACATTAGGCAGGTGTTCATAAAAGGGCATCATCAGATCCGGAAAGTCTGGGCTGGCGCAGCCGATGCAACCGGCGCCGGCCTTTACTGGCCAATTTACATAATGATTCCATTGTCGCAGCGGGCAATCGGCATGCGTAACTGGCCCTTTGCAACCCACCTTTAATAAACAGCCGGGGTCGCCAGGAAACTGGGCAAATATCCCATCTTCAAATTGTTGACGGCGCTGACAGAGATCATGAATGGTTTTGCCAAAAAACACGACCGGTCGGTGATAAGCGTCAAGCTCAGGTAAACCATACATCGCCAAGTGGCTCAACGTACCGGTTATCCAGTCAGGGTGGGCCGGGCATCCGGGAATATTAATGACTGGCGGGCTCTTGATGATATCCCATACCCCCTTGGCGCCGCCAGGGTTAGGGTGAGCGGCGGCCGGACCACCGAAACAGGCGCAACCGCCCACAGCAATGACATGCTTGGCCTGGGCTGCAAGCATTTTCAGCGCATCTAGGCCGGTAACCAATTGCCCGTCTTTGAAAAAGACATAATTGTAGCGCCCGCCTTCGGCTGTCATTGGCGCGCCTTCAATAATCAGCCAATAGCGTCCGGCATCCTGTTCGACTGTGTCGAAGATAGCGCGAGTGGCGTCATCTCCCTGCGCCACCTGAAAAGTCCAATGATAGCGCAAGTCAATCACCTCGCGCAGCAGTTGATGCAACGAGGGATTTACCGCATTATCAAGTGAAATCGAATTGCCGGTGCAGGAACCTAGCTCCAGCCAGATCACCGGCGGCCTGTTTACCTGCCCTGCAGCCAACGCCTCGCGCACCACCGGTGCGATCAAGTCAGCTAAGCTGACTGCAGCAGTCGCTGACATACAGAGAGAGATGAATTCACGTCGTGTTATCATGGTAAGCCTCACAGAAGAATACTCGAATCATCTATTGTTTCCCCAGTTTAAGTAACTTTATCCCCAGAATAGGAAAGAAGCGACAGGAGCTGCTTCGCACGCTCTCGTCGCTTCTATTTTTGGTTATGCTTCATGTTCATGGCAGCCCACTGTTGCCAGCTTTGTTCATACTCAGAGTAGTTCATCGCTAGTACTGACTGAATTGCTTGGTTCATCTTACGCCCCGCGCGCAATTGGTCAATCACTTGACGCAATGCATCGTCGCCATGAACCTCTGCAATGTAGCGCACAGCAGCAAACGATTCCCGATAGGCTAAGGACTGATTCGGCAGATCATCAAAACTGGCATCGAGTTCAGCCATCGTATGCAGGTGGCCAGACAGTGAATTCGTCGCGGTCAGCCACTCATAGTCGTTAATCGTATACTCAGCATATTGAGCCAAGCCTTCTGTGAACCAGCGGGGGTAGTTGCCTTGAGTCAGGTGATCAAACACTAGGTGAGTAAACTCATGAACCATCGGACCGGAACGACTAAACTCATTAGCCGACACACCTGACTTCATCCAATCACGTGGCGACAGTACCTGAATCACGCCGCCCCAATATACACCCATGGCACTCTCATCACCAGACCAGCCGAAGGCTTTGCGCAGCTCACTGCGGTCAGGGTACATAACAATTAGTGTCTTACTGTTAGGTTCACGGCCAAGCATAGTCGTGACCGGCTGATAAGCCTGTTCGGCAGCTTGGGCTACCAGTTGCGCCATCTCATTATCACCATCACTGTAGCGAACAGCAAAATGTGGTGTTTCGACAACGGTAAAATTCCGAGTCTCATATTCCATTTTCGCCTGGGCCGCTTGACGGACCAGGGGATAAAACGCCATAGAAATACGCAGCGGTGTTAGAAAAAAAATGGCCGCCGCAACAATAACGGCTACCGGCACAAGGCTCATGGGTCCAAGTTTCTGCATGGTACCCCTCCTCTCACGCGGTACCAGTATATCATGCCTTCAAACACCTATACTACAGGTATATTATGTATACTAGATAGTGACAATCGTCACTCCAGCGCTTGTGCCAATACGGCTGGCACCGGCGGCGATCATGGCTAGAGCCTGTTCGCGGTTCCTAACGCCGCCGGAGGCTTTGATAAGCGCCTTGTCGCCGACAACTTCTTTCATTAACAATATATCTTCCACGGTCGCGCCGCTAGAACTGAACCCGGTCGAAGTCTTGACAAAATGAGCTCCCGCCGCAAGCGCCGCCTCACAGGCCCGACGTTTCTCCTCATTTGTCAACAAGCAGGTTTCAATGATAACCTTCACGGTTCGCCCCTCGGCAGCCTCTACGACCGCGCGAATGTCACTTTCAACCGCATCCCAGGCACCAGACTTGACTGCTCCGAGGTTAATTACCATGTCGATCTCATCAGCACGCCGCTCAGTAGCCGCCTTGGTCTCTGCTGCCTTTATTTCAGTCAACGTAGCGCCCAACGGAAAGCCCACCACGGTTGCAACCTTAACGCCAGAGCCGCGTAACAAATGGGCAGCAAGGTCTACAAATACCGGGTTCACGCAAACCGCAGCAAAACCATGCTCTGCCGCTTCCTGACACAGCACGCGAATCTGCTCAATTGATGCCTCCGGTTTTAGGATCGTGTGATCAATGTATTTGGCCAAATCCACCGCTATCCCTCCTCTTTCCTATACGAAGATAGTTCGTCTCTCACGCCATGTTTCCTGCAAACAAAAAAGGACCCAGCCGATTGCACATCAAGCTGGGTGTAGAAAAATCGGAAGAAGATCGCCGCGGGCTAAAGCCCTCGCGATGACAACACATTACGTATCATCGCGAGCGAGGCGCAGCGATCTTCTTAGAGGACTTTCGATGCAATGGCTGGCAGAGCGTCGAGATGCCCTTAGATGCTAGGCGGACCAGCCAACCCAGCAGCGCCGCGTACGTTCAGCGGTACGCAAGCAATGGGGTGGCTGGTCCAACAACTGCCGAATCCTATGCCGTCCATGGCGCATTCGGCACTAGCGCATCCGTGCGCGTCGCAGCTGAGGGTATATCGGTGCTCTGCCTCGCTGGCCGTCGAGATGCCTCCAGATGCTAGGCAGACCCGCCGGCCCAGCAGCGACGCGTACGCGGGGTACGCTAGCAATGGGTTGGCGGGTCTAACAACGCAGATGGGGGCATATCGGCGGCCAGCCTAGTGGGGGGTGGTGATTTGGCACTTCGGGCATATCCCATAAAAGTAAAACTGCTGTCCAGTCAACTTATATGAGGTATTCTGTGAAATTAAATCAATAAAATCTTCAGATTCAATGCCCATAATATCATCCACTCTGCCGCATTTCATACAGCGGACATGCGGATGATTACTGACATCAGCATCATAACGGAAGCTGTCTTCGCCAGCGTTAAGAACCTGTATCAAGCCAATTTCTTTGAGTATTTCAATCGTCTTGTATACAGTAGCCAAGCTCATCGTCGGATAGAGCGGCTGTAACTCATGAAAAATCATTTCTGCGCTAGGATGGGATTTGGTCTGGCGCAGAGTTTCATAAATTGCGAGCCGTTGCGGAGTGACTTTAAAGCCCCTTTCCCGTAGCATCGCAGTAATTTGGCCTTCCATCGAAGCAACACCTACTTCCCAATAATAATAGCCAACAAACAATAATTATTCGCTATACTCATAGTCATAATACGTGAGTTACGCTCATCTGTCAAGGAATTTTTTCCTCATAAGAAAAACTGCTGATGCGGTCTTGGGAAAGGATAAAGTACGATAGCACAAACGCCACAAGCAGCACTAGCGCCACTATGGACGACTAACATTTTTATAGAAAGAAGACCGCCGCGAAATAGCGACCAAGCCTTACGTCACAAGGCTTTACAGCTTCAGAAAATTTATAAATCAGTACCCTATAAAAAAAACCCCGGATTTATCCGGAGCTTTTTTAACATCTTATGACATTTGGCCTTGCTGTGAGCTGAATTTAGACTGTGCTTGTGCGATGTCTTGAGGGTTGGCGTTTTTCGTCTGGTAATAACCTTTCTGTTGCATCAGATCATACACTTGTTTCTGATGGCTGTAGACGTCACCTAGCACATTCATATAGTCGCGGCGAAGCTGTTCGTTATTCGCTTCAAGAATATAGGTATTCATGGAAGTAGCAATATGTTTACATTCGTTCAGGCAGACCTGCAAGATGTCTCGGTCAGTGAATTGCATGCCCTGGCCGCTCATTTGACCCTGTTGGCCTTGTTGCCCTTGTTGTCCCATTTGTGCCAATCTGATTCACCTCAACTTCCTTTATTGTAGGGTTTGCCCTGCGCTTAAATGCTTTTTGAGAGTCTGGAGATGCTGCTGATCTTTTTGAGCCATTTGTTGCAACACCTGTTTTGCCTGATTATCTTGTGTCATACTGGCAAAATGGTTACAGGCTTTCGCGCAACTTTCTTCCATAGTCAGGACATCTTCGAGATGCATTAATTCTTTGGCCGTAAGCATGGTGATCCCTCCTTTCTGACTTCCATAGATAGGATGCGCATACAAAGGAATCCTTATGCTTAGAAATAAGACCAAGGTCCTACCTTACTGTAAGTATTTGCCTAGGATTTCCTGTTATCAGCAGGTATAATTGACATACAACCCATCATAGAAAGGTGCGCAATTGTGTTATTTGATTACATCCGTGCTGGAATGGTACTTACTCAAGATGTCTTTGACGACCGTGGTAATTTATTATTAGAAAATGGATCGATTCTGACTAATACATATCTGATACGATTAAGGCAGTTGGGGTTTCGCCAACTCCGCATCTTTGATCCATATGCCGCGTCACTAAAACCACCACCGATAATTCCTGAAGAGTTGCGTCAAGAGTTGGCTCTTTGTTTTCAGGCCCTGACGAACCTGCGATGGAAACAATCACAAAACTTAAAACTTCGCTTTTTATATCTTCAACGTATTAATTCAATGGTGAAGGAAGTCATTGCCCATCTAGAAACCCAAATACCAGACATCATCAACCTGTCAGTTCGTCAGCCAACTGAAGATGAAATCAGCCATTCTGTCAATGTCTGCTTGCTGTCGATTGTCACTGCCCTATATCTCAAGTTGCCCGCTTCGGTTCTGTCTGAAATCGCTATTGGCGCTCTGCTTCATGATATCGGCAAAACGGCGTTGACTGAGGATGTATCTCCAGAAAATGCCTATATACACACAATCTACGGCAAGGATCTGCTGCTTGCAAATAAGTTCAGTCCGACTGTGGCGCGTATAGCCGCCGAACACCATGAACGACCAGATGGCACAGGTAATCCTCTCGGCCTACTCGCTAAAGATATTCATCCCCTTTCACGGATTGTAGCCATCGCCAATTATTACGACCGAGCAATCGCCTGCGAAAAAGAAACACAGCTGTCGCGTCAGGAAATTGTAGAAAACATGTTGGTTAACGGAAATGCTGCTTTTGATCTGACCACGCTCCGTGCCTTTTTCCAGACAATTGCTGTGTATCCGGTTGGCAGTTTAGTGAAACTTAACAGTGGCAAGCTTGCCTATGTGTTGAGAAATAAAGTGCGCATGCCGCTGCGGCCCTGCGTAGAACTGGCAGACGCCTCCCGTTTGGAGATTGATTTGGTATTGCAGCCGAATATTACGATTGAACAATTAATCGAAGAATAAGAGCAACGGCGCATATGCGCCGTTGCTCTTATTCTTAATTGGCACAGCTTCACTGCCGCTTACTCGCAGGAGTCATTGTGACATTAGTCGAATTGGACGGGGTATATAACTAGATTGGAGTTGTACTATGCTGTCATCAGGCTATTTTCAAGTAATCATATCCATGCTGATTTGGGGCAGCGTTGGCGTGTTTGTACGTTATGCTGATCAGCCGGCTGATGTGATCGTGTTCGTCCGAGTGTTTTCCGCATTTGTCGCACTGGGGCTGTATATGCTGTTAGCCAAGCAGCCGTTTCGATTTTTGCGCTGGCGCTGGACGGTGGCAGCAGGTCTGGTGCTGTCGCTGAACTGGCTGTTCTTCTTCAAGGCGATTCAGGCGACGACCATTGGCAACGCAGTGTTCACGTATTACCTCGCGCCAGTGTTCTCCATCATCTGGGCTAGATTGTTCCTGGGGGAGCATTTAGAAAGGCGGGCTTTTTACGCACTGGGTCTTGCCGCATGCGGTCTAGCGCTGATGCTTTCCAGTTACGAGCTTTCCTTTACCAGCAGCGACTTTCTCGGCATTCTTTTTGGCTTAACCGGCGCGCTGTTTTACTCACTAGTGGTTGTCTTAGCTAAATACCTGACAGATGTACCCCCGCTGACCTTGGTGCTAGTGCAGATGGGCGTGTCCTCACTCGTTTTCCTGCCAACCGTGCTGCTGTCGCCGCCAACCTTCTCCACTGTCGGCCTAATGTCCATGCTGACAATGGGAGTGATTCACTCTGCGTTCGCACTCGGTCTCTACTTTACCGGACTGGCAAAAATCAAAGTTCAACATGCCAGCATTCTTTCCTATATTGATCCTGTCAGCGCCCTGCTCTACGCCTACCTGTTCTTCGCCGAAATCCCCGGCCCCTACACCCTCGCCGGCGGCGGACTGATCCTGGTTGCCAGCGTACTAATCATCCGGAGGGGCAACAGCAACCAGCATGAAAGTACTAATTCTCTTTAGTGCAGCCCTGAAGACTTCCCCGCAGGGCGTTCAGATACCCCAGGTTTTGTTACCTATGAGGCTCTCAATTATCTGATGCAGAATAGCTGAGTAGCATCACTAGGCAGCCCCGCTCACCCCGCCGCGCCGCGTACGATACGGGTACGCAAGCAAGGGGTGAGCGGGGCTAACAACGTAGATGGGGTATATCAACGCCCTGCTCTATATGGATTTGTTCCATTTGCCAGTCTCAAACCGCCACCACAATATCCCACTCCTGAAGAGAAAATCGGCTGCAGTGATCCACCAGGCGGTGGTAATGGGATGCTTCCAAACGGTGATAAACAAATAGATCAGCGGCAACCGAACTAGCCAGATTCCAATAGTCGTCACATACATTGGCCACTTGGTATCGCCCGCACCACGCAGCGCGCCACCCATGACATAGTTGAGTGCGATGGTCGGTTGCTCTACTGCCGCTATTTTCACACACAATGAACCCCAATAGAGAACTTCTGGGTCTTTAATAAACAGTGCAGTCAGTTCCTCAGCAAAAAAGAAAAATACTGCTCCCATGACGCTCATCAACCAGAATCCAATCGAGCGAGTTAGCCGAACATAACGGGCCGCCCGGTGCGATACGCCTTGACCGAGCGAAAAACCGACCAGCGTCATGGCAGCAACCGAAAAACCAAAGCCCGGTAAAAACGAAATAGACTCGACCTGCATGGCAATTTGGTGAGCAGCAAATTGGACAGTGCCCACTCCAACCAACAGAAAGGTAAAGGCAATCCGACCGCCTTGCATGGCTGCCTGTTCGAGTGCAGCTGGAATGCTGACTCGCAGTACTCGCTCAACTTCGTTCCGCCGGTATGCAAACACGTCAGAGAATCGCAGACCAATCAGCGGACTACGTATCAGCATGATGACAGCCAGCGTTCCGCCTAACGTCTGCCCCAAAACAGTTCCCCAAGCTGCGCCGAGTGCATCCAGGCGCGGCAGACCAATTCCGTATATCAACAGATAGCTGACAACGATATTTGTCCCATTATTGAGCACACTGACCCAGAAAGAATCAATGGTTCGCCCCACTGCCCGCAAAATATAATTACTGACAGCCATAATCAGATATAATGGCGTAAATAAAAACATCATGCGCAGGAGAGAGCTTGACAGTTCGGCGACCGCCGCATCTGCATCCAATACCGAGAAGATGACCGATGATGATACATAGCCGAGAGCAGCAAGAATCGTCCCCAGTGCGCCTGCCAGCATAACCGCCTGACCGGATATACTCCGAACCGCCTGATAGTTACCGGCTCCCGCTTCGCGAGATATGATAGCTGCCGCTCCGGTGCCAGCGGCGGCAAATGCCATAGTTGCCGCCATCTGTACCATAATGGCCAGACTGACGGCAGCCAGACTGATTGCACCCAAGTGCCCCACCATCGCAGTCACCAACGTTCCGGCTAGCATTTGTCCTGACATCTCGAGAACAACCGGCCAAGCAAGCGCCCAGATTCGAGTTCGCATATATTGATTAACGGGAAGCATAAACAACCTCCAAATTCGCATAAGAAAAACACCCACGGCTGTCTTTAGCTACGTTAACCGCAGAGTGAGCAGAGTACGCTGAGGGTGTGCAGAGAGCTACGAGAATATTTTTTGAGCCAATAGGGCTTTTCTTTTCTTCGTCGACTCGCCTCTGTTATCCTTTATTATATTTGTGGTATAGTAATAGTTGACACGAATAGACAAGAATAATGGAAGAGATGGTGATCCCATGCTGTTGACAGATATTCACTCCCATATTGCTCACGAACTTAGCATTCGCCCACAACAGGCGGAGGCTGCCATACGGCTGCTTGATGAAGGAAATACCGTTCCTTTTATCTCCCGTTATCGTAAGGAAGTCACCGGCGAGCTTGATGAAGAAAAAATTCGTTTAATCGAAGAGCGGTTACTGTATCTGCGCAACCTGGTTAAACGGCAAGAAGAAATCGTCGCCAGCATTGGCGAACAAGGCAAACTCACTCCTGAGCTGGAAGCAGCCATTCTGTCCACCGTTAAACTGCAGGAGCTTGAGGATCTCTACCTGCCTTATCGGCCGAAGAAGCGGACACGAGCGCAAATTGCCCGTGAACGCGGTCTCGAACCATTGGCAGACATTCTGCTGGCGCAGGAAATTACCGTTGGCGACCCCATCGAGATTGCGCTAGAATTCGTGAATCCGGAGAAAGAAGTCGAAACTGCCGAAGCCGCTCTGGCTGGCGCTATGGACATCATTGCCGAAGCGATCAGTGAACGCGCCGATTTCCGCGCTCAACTGCGCAAACAGCTCTGGAACAAAGCCGAAATTGAAACCGAGCTGGCAGTCTCCGAGGAAGCGGGCAAAGAAGTTCTGACATATAAAGAATACCGTGAACCAGTCAGTCGCATGCCCTCGCATCGCATCCTAGCCGTTAACCGCGGTGAAAAGAAAGAGCTGTTAAAAGTCCGGGTGGTTACACCACACGAATTACATATCGACACCATTGTTCGTCAGATCATCACCAAGCCGTCGATTTTTAAAGATCTCCTTCTATCTGCCATTGCCGACGGCTACAAGCGGTTGCTGTTTCCATCACTGGAAAGGGAACTTCGTTCATTATTGACCGAAAATGCCGAGAAACAAGCCATCCGGGTATTCGGCCTGAATCTGAAGCAGCTGCTCCTGCAGCCGCCGCTGGCCGGCCACACGATCATGGGACTTGATCCCGGCTTTCGCACCGGCTGCAAACTGGCAATCATCAGCCCAACCGGCGCCATTCTCGACACATCAGTCATCTATATCACTCACAGCGAAGGGCAAAGGCAACGTGCCGCCGAGACTGTTCTCGCCGCAATTCGCCGCCACGGTGTGACGCTCATCTCGATCGGTAATGGCACTGCCTCGTTTGAAACAGAGGAATTTATCGCTTCCCTGATCAACGAAAATAACTTGCCAGTTCACTACCTGATCACCAACGAAGCTGGTGCTTCCATCTATTCCGCCTCCAAGCTTGCCAAGGATGAATTACCCGATTTAGATCTCACCCTGCGCAGTGCGGCCTCAATCGCCCGCCGCGTGCAGGACCCGCTGGCTGAATTGGTCAAAATCGATCCGAAGTCGATTGGCGTCGGTCAGTATCAGCATGACGTTGATCAAAAGGAACTCAGTGGCACACTCACCCAAGTTGTCGAATCAGCAGTTAACCATGTCGGCGTTGAACTCAATACCGCCTCAGCTGCTCTTTTGACCTATGTCGCCGGCGTTAGTGCCAGCGTGGCCAAGAACATTGTAACTTATCGCGATGCAGCTGGCAGATTCCGTAGCCGCCGCGAGCTTTTGAAAGTGCCGCGTCTTGGCCCTGCCGCCTTCACGCAGTGCGCCGGTTTCCTGCGTTTGCAAAAAAGCGAGAATCCATTGGATAATACGCCAGTTCATCCTGAATCATACTCACTGGCTGAGGCCATACTGAAGATGTTCGGCTTTGCCTTGGCTGATTTGCAAGATAAGGAAAAGCTGCAGGTACTGCAGCAAAAGCTGCCGACCGTCGATTCTGCAAAGCTTGCTGCCGAGCTAGCCGCTGGCGAGCCAACAGTGCGCGACATCCTGTCAGCCTTGGCCAAACCGGGACGTGACCCGCGTGAAGACCTGCCCCAGCCGATGACTCGCAAAAATGTTGTCAAGTTATCTGATATTCTGCCTGGTACGCTGGTCAAAGGTACTGTGCATAATGTCATTGACTTTGGTGTGTTTGTCGACATCGGCATCAAAATTAACGGACTGATTCACCGTTCGGAACTTAGCGACAAACCGATCCGCCACCCGCTGGACGTCGTATCAGTCGGCGATATTATCGAATGTGTTGTGCTCAGTGTTGATGAAGCCCGCGGCCGCATCGGTTTGAGCTTGAAACAAGCGAAAAAGAACGCCTAGCAGGCGGAACTTCGTACGGAAACCACAGAGTGCGCAGAGTTAGCAGAGGATCACAGAGGGTTACGGAGAGTATTATAATTATAAAAATACGCTATCCTCTGCGAACCCTCAGCGCACTCTGCGTACTCTGCGGTTAAAAAAATCCATTGCTTACTCATAGTCTATTATGTCTGAAAAGCGAGGTGTTTTTATGGACCCACGTAAACTCACTCTGGCGAAAACGCTGATTCAGCACTCCACTCGCTTGCAAGCAGGCGAGAATCTCCTGATCGAGGTTTTTGACGGTGGCATCGATTTGGCGAAGGCAGTAATGGATGAAGCCTATGCTGCCGGCGGCAAGCCCTTTGTCATTGTAAAAGACAGTTCCTTGCAGCGGGCTCTATTGCGTCAGACTAGCGAAGAGCAAATGCAGATTCTTGGCGCTTGGGAAGCGGAACTGATGCGCCAGATGCATGCCTATATCGGCATCCGCGCCAGTGATAACATCAGCGAAATGTCTGACGTGCCGGAAGAAAAGATGAGCTTATACCAGCGTCTCTGGTCAAAGCAAGTGCATAGCGATCTCCGAGTAGCAAATACAAAATGGTGTGTACTCCGCTATCCGACTCCCGCCATGGCGCAACTCGCCAACATGAGCACCGAGGCGTTTGAGGATTTCTACTTTCAAGTCTGTGGTCTGGATTATGCCAAACTCGGCGCAGCGGAAAAGCCCTTAGTCGATCTGTTTAACCGCACAGATAAAGTGCGTATTGTCGGGCCGGGTACAGATCTTTACTTTTCCATAAAAGATATCCCTACCATACAATCTTACGGTCTGCGCAACATTCCCGATGGGGAAGTCTTCACCGCCCCGGTGCGTGAATCGGTCAATGGAACGCTTGCCTACAATACTCCTGCTGTCTACCAGGGAGTTACGTATGAAAATGTCCAATTTGAATTCGCCAACGGAAAAATCATCAAGGCGACTGCCAATCATAGCGAAAAACTAAACAAAGTTCTAGACACTGATGAAGGTTCGCGTTATATCGGCGAATTTGCCCTTGGCGTCAATCCGTATATCAAGCAGCCGATGAAGGATACTCTATTTGATGAGAAAATCGGCGGCAGTTTCCACTTTACCCCTGGCAATGCCTATAAAACCGCCTTCAATGGCAACACATCAGCCATTCACTGGGATCTGGTCTGTATTCAAACACCTGTGTATGGCGGCGGTGAGATCTGGTTTGATGATGTGTTAATCCGCAAAGACGGACGGTTTGTACTGCCTGAACTGCAGGGATTGAATCCGGAAAACTTTGAGTAACAAATACAAAACCCCGAATCTCATTACTGTTTAGTAAATGCGATTCGGGGTTGATATTTAATAGGGCCAACCAAGCCTTTAGCCGGCTTTAGTGTTTCTGAGTTCTTCAAGCATAATCGGCAATACTTCCATTGCGTCGGCGACAATACCATAGTCAGCCATTTTAAATATCGGGGCATCTGGATCTTTATTAATGGCAATCACGATGTCTGACGCGGACATCCCGGCCAGATGCTGTATGGCGCCGGAAATACCGCATGCGATGTATATCTTCGGCCCTACTGTTTTCCCGGTCTGGCCAACCTGATGCAGAGCCGGTTTCCAGCCTGCGTCAACAGCCGCGCGGGAAGCAGCTACGGTACCGCCGAGAGCTTCGGCCAGGTCTTCGATAAGTTGGAAGTTTTCCGCACTGCACATTCCTCTGCCGCCGGAAACAATAATTTCGGCCTCTTCTAAGTTACAGGAGGTTGTGCAGACTTGCAATAATTCGATAAACCGGGTACGGATGTTTTCAGTATTAACTTTGCTCGCTATGTTGACGATTTCGCCGGTCCTGGTGTAATCAGGAACGGGCTGCTTAAATACTTTCGGACGGACAGTTCCCATTTGCGGACGGTGATCGGGGCACAAAATAGTAGCCATAATATTGCCGCCAAAGGCGGGACGGGTCCAGGCAACTAAGCCTGTCCCGGCATCGATGTCCAGGCCGGTGCAGTCTGCCGTCAGACCGGTACCAACACGGCAGGCCAGTCTAGGGGCTAAGTCCCGCCCGTCGTTGGTAGCGCCAAGCAGCAGGACATTAGGCCGATATGTAGTGATTAAGTCATGGAGGGCGGCGGTAAAGGCATCGGTAGTGTAGTGGCTGTATTCCGCTCCTTCCACCAGATAAATCTTGTCGGCCCCGCTGGCAAAGATATCTTTGGCCAGTGCCGCCACATTGTCGCCAATCAGCACAGCGGCCAATTCTTGCTTCATAGCGTCCGCCAATTTGCGGCCTTCGCCCAATAGTTCATGTGATACGCCGCGAATACGGCCTGCCGTTTGTTCGATGTAGACCCATACGCCGGCATAGTCCGCTTTCGCTTTGTCCATGGACACTTTCTTTTCTGCTGTTTCCCGGACAATGGTATTGACCGGACACGACTTCAGGCAAGCTCCGCACATGGTACAGGCTTCGCTGATGAATGCCTTTGCATCGGCTTGCATAATAGCTCCGAACGGACAAGCAATAACGCAGGCGCCACAGCCAATACAGTTATCTTGAATTATTCTAATTGTCATTGCCAACTCCCCTTCTAGAGAATCTTTGCATCCGAAAGCTTTGAAAACAGCGCCTGAACGGCTTCGCGGATGCTATCAGCCTGGATGATTTCGCCTTGGGTCCGCTGCTGAGGGGTAAAGATTCTGCGCACTTGCGTAGGCGATCCGTTAAGACCAAGGCGATCTGAATCAACGTCTACATCGCCAACGGCAATCACCGGAATTTCCTTGCGGTTGGCTTTCATCGTACCTTTAACGGTAGGGAAGCGCGGTTCATTGATCGATCTGACTACAGTCAACAGGACAGGCAGCTTGGTCTCAATAATTTCGTAGCCTTCTTCATGCTCGCGTTCTACCCTGACGCTATCGCCATGGACTGCCACTTTGGCCACATAGGTCACCTGCGCAATATCCAGATACTCGGCGATTTCCGGGCCGACTTGAGCCGTGTCGCCATCAATGGCTTGCTTGCCGCAAAGGATCATATCAAACTTGCCCAGTTTGCGGATGGCGGCCGCTAAAGTATAACTGGTTGCCAGTGTGTCTGCACCGCCAAATGCGCGGTCACTGACCAGATAGGCATCGTCAGCGCCCATCGCCAGACATTCCTTCAGGGCATCTTTGGCCTGGGGCGGTCCCATGGAAATGACGGTCACTTTGCCACCATGTTTTTCTTTGAGTTGGAGTGCGGCTTCAACAGCATTTCTGTCAAAGGGGTTGACGATGCTTGGCACACCTTGCCGAATAAGCGTATTGGTCTGAGGGTCAATTTTCACTTCGGTGGTGTCAGGCACCTGCTTGACACATACCAACAAATCCATCCTACTATGCCTCCTATCCCGCTAGTGAGTATACATCCGGACTATCTGAGCAGCGCGCCGGAAATCACCATGCGCTGAACCTGGTTGGTCCCCTCATAGATTTGGGTGATTTTGGCGTTCCGCATCAGGCGTTCCACCGGATATTCAGCAGAGTAGCCATAACCGCCGAAGATCTGCACCGCATCGGTGGCGACTTCCATGGCAGCATCTGACGCATACAGTTTAGCCATAGCCGCTTCTTTCGAATAGGGTAACCCTTGGTCCTTATGCCAGGCGGCACGGTAAACCAGCAGACGGGCCGCGTCAATTCTGGTGTTCATATCAGCCAGCATAAAGGCAATGGCCTGGTTGGTGCAAATGGGCTTGCCAAATTGGATGCGCTCTTTGGCGTATTTAACGGCATGGTCAAGGGCCGCTTGGGCAATGCCAAGAGCCTGGGCGGCAACGCCGATTCGTCCGCCATCAAGTGTGGTCATGGCAATTTTGAACCCGTCTCCTTCTTTACCCAGCAGATTGGCTTTAGGCACTTTTACATCTTGGAAAATGAGTTCCATGGTGATGGAGGAATGGATACCCATCTTATGCTCTTTCTTGCCAAAGCTAAAGCCAGGCATGCCTTTTTCCAGAATAAACGCCGAAATGCCTTTCAGTCCTTTGGCTTTATCAGTCATGGCGAATACGACATAGGTCTCGGCTTCGCCGGCGTTAGTGATAAAGATCTTACTGCCGTTGAGCAGGTAGTGATTGCCATCAGCTATGGCTACGGATTGCTGGCCTGCCGCATCAGTGCCGGCATTGGGTTCGGTGAGTCCGAAACCGCCCATATGTTCCCCTTCCAGGATTGGGCGCAGATATTTTTCTTTCTGTTCTTCCGTGCCGTAGGCATAGATAGGCCATGCGCAGAGTGAAACACTGGCCGACAAGGTAATGCCCACGCCGTCGTCGACTTTGGATAGTTCTTCGACAGCCAGGATATAGCTCAAATAGTCGCTGTCCGCGCCGCCGTACTTCTCAGGAAAGCACAGACCATTGAGACCAAGTTCGCCCATTTCATCAATGATAGAACGGTCAAACAGGCACTCTTCATCCCGCTTGGCAACTTCTGGCGCTACCCGCTTTTCGGCGAATTCACGCACCATCTTTTGCAACATTTTTTGGTCTTCGGTTAATTGAAATTGCATTACCTAATCCTCCTAACCATTCCTACCCTTGACGATCTACCCTTGATGTGTTTTCAATAGCGGCTGAATCTTCGCTTCGATTACCTGCGCTATTTGCTGCTCGGTCATCTTGGCTACTCTGGGCTGATGCCGGCAATTGCCTTAGCCAGCTCTTTTTTCTTCTCCAGATTTCCCTGCCGCGCGATCATGACCCGCTGTGCCTGCGGCGAGCCCGCGCCGTGCATGGACTCTGTCCGGTAGCCTACCGCAGCGGTCCCCAGGGTAATGTTTTCAATTAGCCGCAAAATCCGCAGCCGTTGTTCGGTTGGAATATTCGCTACACCCTTAAAGTACTTTTCGACCACTTTACCAATTTCAGGGTGACGCAAATCATGTTCGGAAGGCATGGTGACCATCAGGCCGCCGGCGATATCTTCTGCCAGGCGGGCGATTTCATAGGGAAAGCGGGTAACGTTTTGTTTGCAGACATTAGCCAGCAGCAGGTCGATCAGGTATGTGCCGGAAGCGGTTTTACAGCCTTCAGCCGAACAGGCGATACCGCAGGCATAGAGTGTTTCGTTCAAATGTGTCATTTCGATGAGTTTATCCTTTATATGCGTCGCCTTAGCGGCTCCATTATAGTCTGCGGCCAGCGCCGTGGCGCCGATCAGCACATCGCCGACCCCGACCTTGCAGCCGCCGTAGCTTTGCCGGTGATAGCCGGCGAAGCGTTCGACCAGCATGCCGCTGAATTCAGTTTCGCCGCACATGAAAACATGATCCCAGGGAATGAAAACATTGTCAAATACCATCAGCGTTTCATGGCCGCCGAACTGCTTATTCCCCACGTCAATGTCGCCGCCTTCGAGTTTGCGGGTATCGCACGACTGACGGCCATAGATGTAAAATATACCTTCGGCGTCTGCCGGCGCGGCGAAGGAAACCGCGTAGTCAGTATCTTCCCTGCCCATTGCAATGGTCGGCATGACCAGGATCATATGCGAGTTAAGGGCGCCGGTCTGGTGGGCTTTGGCGCCGCTGACCACGATACCATCCGCTCTCTTTTCCACAACATGGACAAAAAGATCAGGGTCGGCCTGCTTGCTGGGCGATAAACTGCGGTCGCCTTTCGGATCGGTCATCGCTCCGTCCACTGTCCAGTCTTGCTCCTGCATGTTCAGCAGGAATCTGGTAAAGCGCTCATGATAGGTAGTGCCCAGTTTTTTATCGATTTCAAAGGTTGTGCTGTCCACCGCGTTGATGGCGTCCATGCCGACGCAGCGTTGGAAGCAAGCGGCTGTTTTCTGACCCAGCAGCCTTTGCATTTTTACTTTTTTGACGAGGTCATCGGCGCTTTGATGGAGGTGACAGAAGCGGTTGATTTTTTTGCCGCTGAGATGTGACGTTGCTGTCATGAGGTCTTGGTATTCCGGTTCTTCGGCTAACGCATAGGTCATTTTGACGGAATTCATTGATGGCCGAATGATGGGGTGGTCTACGGGATTCGTGATGAGTTCACCCTGCAAATAGACCTTGAAATGAAGTTCCCGCAGACTGTCTTCGTATTGTTGAGCGGTTTTCATTGACATGATTCAATCCTCCTGAAATCTACTTATCTCTGATACCTGGTAATACTCTTTATCTGATCTTGCTGCCTGGCTGCGCGTACTCAGCCAGGCAACCTGCCACTCTAAAACCCACTTGCAGAAATAAAGTCGTAGAGCGGCTCGGTCAGAACTGGGTTTTAGTCCGCCTAATCAAACATGTCCGCTGACTACAGTAGCAACAGGAGCCTCTTTTACCTGCTGAACATTACGATAAGTGATATAGGCGCAGATACAGCCGATAAACACCCAAACGCCAAGAGCGATTAAGCCATACATAAAATTACCGGTCGAGTCTTTAATCCAGCCGACGGTGAATGGGCCGGCAAAGCCGCCAATGTTGCCGAGTGAGTTAATCAGCGCGATACCGCCCGCCGCCGCAGAGCCGGTCAGGAAAGTCGGGGGAATCGTCCAGAATATCGGCATCGATGAATACAGGCCGATACTTGATATCGACAGCAGCAGGATCGTCAATACCGCATTGGCGCCAAAATACGCGCTGCCGATCAGGCCTACCGCCCCTAACACGAGAGTAAAGATCAAGTGCCATTTCCGTTCCTGACGGCGATCAGAGCTTTTTCCCAGGATCAGCATGCCGATGGCGGCAGCGGCAAATGGAATAGCGGCAATAAATCCGATTTGTATCGTGCTTAAAAAGGTGAATGTTTTCATGATTTGTGGCAGCCACATATTCACGCCATAAATACCAACCTGAACGGTAAAATAGACAAACCCCAGCGCCAGCACGTGCGGATTCAACAGCGCATCTTTTAGCGAGAGCTTTTTCTTGGATTCGACTTTTGCCCGCTCACGGTCAATTTCTCCCTGCAGCCAGTTGCGTTCGTCAGGCTCCAGCCACTTTGCATGGGCTGGAATGTCTGTCAGATAATAATAGACGAAAAAGCCCATCAACACGGTCGGAATCCCTTCCAGAATAAACAGCCAGCGCCAGCCGGCGACTCCGCCAATACCATCCATTCCTAAAATCCAGCTAGAGATCGGCGAGCCGATTAAGAGAGCGCCAGGCACGCCAAACATAAACCGGGAGGTAATAATAGCCCGGTAACGCTCGGGAAACCAATAGGTCAGGTAGAGAATGACGCCAGGGAAAAAGCCTGCTTCGGCAGCGCCAAGCAAAAACCTTACGATAATAAAACTGGTACTGCTGCCAATAAAAGCCATCATTGCTGATAATAAACCCCAGCTAACCATAATCCGGGCGATCCAAAAACGCGCGCCATACTTTTGAAGAGCCAAGTTGCTTGGCACTTCGAAAAGGAAGTAACCGAGAAAAAATATGCCTGCTCCCCAGCCGAAGGCAGTTGCCGTCAGCGCCAGCTCCTGATTCATTTGCAATGCGGCATAGCTTAGATTGACACGGTCCAAATAGCATAAGATATAGGCTGCAATTAAGACTGGAATCAGGCGCCACGAGACTTTGCGCATAATAATCTGTTCTTTCATTTGATCAGTCATTTTTTTGCCCTCCATCCATTTCGCATATTGCCGGTACCGGTATTAGTTAAAAATCTTACCAGGATTCAGGATGCCCATGGGGTCAATCGCTTTCTTTATCGCCCGCATCAGCTTTAGCTCCACCGGGTGGGTAAACATCTCCATTTCCTTCACCTTTTTTGATCCAATGCCGTGCTCTCCTGATAACCTCCCTCCTAATTGATAGACAAATCCATACAGTTCTTGGTGAAATTCATCGAGCTTGGCATTCCAGACTGCATCAGGAATATCGCCTTTCAAGGCGTTGACGTGGATATTGCCGTCTCCGATATGGGCTGCTGTTGTTGTCGCTATGCCGAATTTTGATTCCAGTTCAGGCAGCTTCTGCATGAGCTCAGCGATTTTATCGACAGGTACGACAATATCTTCGGCGTAATAGACCAGACTGTCGGCCCGCGCCGCTTCGGCGAAGTTTCTTCTCGCTTTCCAAATCCGGTCTTCATCAGCCATTAACAATTCAACAGCACCGCCTGCTGTACAGATTTCGTCCAGCATTTCCGCTTTGCGGTCAATTTCATCTTCAGTAAGGCCATCGACAGTGATGATTACATAAAGGCCATCCTTTGTGGCATACGGCAAATCCACCTTGATATAACGGGCACAGCTGCGCAGAGCTTTATTATCCATAAACTCCATCGACATCGGGCTGAGACCGGCTTTAACGATCTGGTTCGGCAGGCTGAGCGCTTGCTCCATATTTGTAAAGATGGCCAGCATATCCATGGTATGCGGCGGTAGCGGCTTGAGCTTGAGTGTCACCTGGGTCACGATTCCCAACGTGCCTTCTGAACCGGCGATTAATTGCTCAAGGGCATAGCCGGTGCTTTTTTTGGCCAGGCGACTGCCGACAGTTACGATCTCCCCCTCCGGTGTCACTACTTCCATCGAATATACCTGATCCCGGGTCGTGCCATATTTTACAGCCCGGTTGCCGCCGGCGTTGGTGACGACATTGCCGCCGATTTGACAGCTATCACTGCTGCAGGGATCTCCGGCATACAGGAGTCCCCGGCTTTTTGCTTTCTGTTGAATCTCGTGAGTCCGCACGCCAGCTTGTGTGACTACATACAAAGAATCTTCATTGAATTCGAGAATTTTGTCCATCCGATCCAGGACGAGAACAATACCGCCGAAGACGGGAATCGCGCCACCCGCCAAACCGGTGCCCGCGCCGCGCGGCGTCACCGGTACGACATATTGATTGGCCAGCCGGACAATTGCCGCAACCTGCTCGGTAGTTTCCGGAAAAACCACAACGTCAGGCAAATGGTGATACTTCGGATTTGCTTCTTCATCGGTTTTGTACGCTTCCAGCTTGTCAGGATCAAGTGATACAAAACGTTCTCCCAATACATTTTTTAGATCTGCTACCAACGCAGGGGTCACAGGATTGAAATGGTTCATGACAAATTCCTCCCTTGTTTTCATTATTGCGTTTAAATAAATCAGCAGGAAATTTAATTCATCTTTGCCAGTTGTTTATACACAGCCAGTCGCTCTGCCGCATCATGCTCCGCCTGTTCGAGTTGAGAGTTCGCGGTATCGGGAAATTGCCGCAGCAGCGCCGAGTAACGGACTTCACTCTTGACAAATTCCTGGAAACTGGCTGTCGGCTCTTTCGAGTCCAACTGGAATGGATTTTTGCCTTGAGCCTTTAACTGAGGATTGTAGCGATACAGTGACCAGTATCCGGCTTCCACGGCCCGTTTCGCCTGCGTCTGGCTTTTCCCCATTCCGGCGCTGATTCCGTGATTTACACACGGCGCATAGGCAATGATGAGTGATGGGCCGGGATAGGCTTCTGCCTCGGCAATGGCCTTGAGAGTCTGATTTTTATCAGCGCCCATGGCAATTTGCGCCACATAGACATAGCCATAGGACATCGCCATTAGCCCAAGGTCCTTTTTCCGCATCTTTTTGCCGCCGGCGGCGAACTGAGCGATGGACGCGGTGGGCGTCGCTTTCGACGACTGCCCGCCGGTGTTTGAATACACTTCGGTGTCAAATACCAGTACATTGACATCTTCGCCAGCAGCCAGCACATGATCCAGGCCGCCAAAGCCGATATCATAAGCCCAGCCATCGCCGCCAAACACCCAGTGCGAACGCTTAACCAGGAAATCCCGGTGCCGATAGATCTCATTCAATAGCGGATCGGCGCTCTTTTCCGTCTCTAAAGCGGCAATCAAGCGATCCGCCCGGTCCCGGGTCCCGCCGCCCTCGTCTTTGTGTTCCAGCCACTGCTGCAGACAATTCCTTAATTCATTGCTGATGTTTTCCCGCAAGGCGCTTTCTATTGAACTGGTTAAGGTCTGCCGGATTTGCTCAGTCCCCAGGTACATGCCAAAGCCATATTCGGCGTTATCTTCAAATAGCGAGAAGCCCCAGGCAGGACCATGACCGCGCGAGTTTACGGTATAGGAAACCGCCGGAGCGCTTGCCCCCCAAACGGTTGAGCAGCCTGCCGCATTGGCAATCATCATCCGGTCGCCAAACAGCTGCGTAACCAGCTTGGCATAAGGAGTCTCGCCACAACCGGCGCAGGCGCCGGAGAATTCATTCAATGGCTGTGCGAACTGACTGCCCTTGACTGTGAGCTTTTGATTTTCCGGTAATGCTTTTTGCGGCAGAGTTCTCGTGAAGTTCCAATTTGCTTCAGCCTGGGAGCGTTGCGCCTCGAATGGTTTCATGACCAGCGCTTTTGCTTTTGCCGGACAGACATCCACACAGTTTCCGCAGCCGGTGCAGTCTTGCGCGGACACTGCCAAATGGAACTGGAGTCCTGCCATGCCAATCGCCGGTTTACTCATCAGTCCGACCGGCGCATGGCTTAGCTCCGCTTCTGTTGCCAATACCGGGCGGATGACAGCATGCGGGCAGACAAAAGAACAATGGTTGCACTGGATACACAAATCAGCTTGCCACTCCGGCACCTGAATCGCGATGCCGCGCTTCTCCCAGGCGGTAGTGCCAAGCGGAAAACTGCCATCCTCACTGCCTCTTAAAGTACTGACAGGAATCATATCTCCTTGCTGACGGTTCATCGGAATCAACATGTTCTTGATAAATGCAGGCATTTCCACTGCCGCAGCTTTTTCTGTCTGGGCGGCATCAGACCAGACCGCAGGCACTTCCACCCGGATAATGGATTCAAAGCCTTTTTCAATTGCCGCATAGTTCATTTCAACCACAGCATTACCTTGTTTGCCATAGGCCTCGTCAACAAAATCCCGCAGGTAGGCTGCGGCGTCCGCGAGCGGAATGACTTGGGATAGTTTGAAAAACGCGGCCTGCATGACCATGTTGATCCGTCCGCCGAGTCCCAGATCGGCAGCGATTTTGACCGCGTTTATGATATAGAAGCGAATATTGTGGTTCGCCAGATATTGTTTCATGGCGGCTGGCAAATGTTCATCCAGTTCGGCCTGCGTCCAGAGACAGTTCAGCAAAAAGATACCGCCTGGTTTTAAACCAGCCAGCAAATCATATTGATGGACATAGGCCTGATTATGACAGGCAATGAAATCCGCTTTGGCGATCAGGTAGGAGGACTGAATCGGCTGCCTGCCAAAACGCAGATGGGAGACGGTAACTCCGCCGGACTTTTTCGAATCATAGGCAAAATAGCCTTGGGCATACAGGTCAGTATGGTCGCCGATAATCTTGATCGCGCTCTTGTTGGCGCCTACGGTTCCATCGGCGCCCAGTCCCCAGAATTTACAGGCTTTGGTATTCGCCGGCGTAGGATCAATCTCAGCGGGATACTCGGGCAACGAGGTAAAGGTTACATCATCGGTAATACTGACGGTAAACTGATTTTTCGGTGTATCGTGTTTGAGATTTTCAAATACTGCCGCAATATGAGCAGGCGTAAAGTCTTTCGACCCTAAGCCGTAGCGGCCGCCGACAATGACCGGAGCAGCCTTGCTGTCAAAGAACGCATTCCGGACATCAAGATACAGCGGGTCACCGGCAGCGCCCGGTTCTTTGGTACGATCCAGAACCGCAATTTTTTTCACACCGGCCGGAACACTTGCCAAGAACCGGTCGACCAAAAATGGACGATACACATGAACCTTGACCAAGCCCACCTTTTCACCCTGTGCATTCAGGTAATTCACCGTTTCCTCAATCGCATCGCAGCTTGACCCCATAGCAACGATAATCTGGTCAGCATCCGGCGCACCTAAATATGTAAAAAACTGATAATTCCGGCCAGTCAATTTGTTGATTTCCTGTAAATATTGATCAATAATAGCAGGCAATTCGTTATAAAACGTATTGACTGCTTCACGGGTCTGAAAGTAGATATCCGGATTTTGGGTTGTGCCGCGGGCAACAGGATGATCAGGATTCAGCGCCCGGCTTCTAAATTCGCCAAGTGCAGCCTGGTCGATCAGTTTTGCCAGATCGTCATAGTCAAGAACGTCGATCTTTTGAATCTCGTGAGATGTCCGGAAGCCATCAAAGAAATGCAGGAACGGAATTCTGCCTTTAATCGCCGCCAAATGAGCTACCGCACCCAAATCCATCGCTTCCTGCACACTGCTGGAGGCTAAAATAGCAAAGCCTGTTTGCCGGGTAGCCATGACGTCTTGATGGTCGCCAAAAATGCTCAGTGCGTTGGCTGCCAGAGCCCGTGCGCTGACATGAAAAACACCCGGCAGCAACTCGCCGGCAATTTTATACATATTAGGAATCATCAACAGCAGGCCTTGCGATGCCGTATAGGTTGTTGTCAAAGCCCCTGCCTGCAAGGCGCCATGCAGCGTACCGGCTGCGCCGCCTTCGGATTGTAATTGCACAACTCGCACACGCTCGCCGAAAATGTTTTTTCTCCCTTGAGTGGACCACTCATCTACTAATTCGGCCATCTGCGACGAAGGTGTGATTGGATAAATAGCAGCTACCTCGGTAAATGCGTAAGAAACATGAGCAGCCGCGGTATTTCCATCCATTGTTTTCTGCATACGTTTTGACATGAGTATGATTTCCTCCCTTTTTAATTGTAATTTTCACGAACTTAGTTCTATATACGGAACAAAAAAATAATGTTTTTTGTTGTTCATTATACAGAACAGTGTTCATCAATTTTCCCTGAGAAAAACTTGGCTTTTGCCAAGTTAGAGTGTAAAAACAATACATTAGTTAATGCAGCTATTCAAGTATTTGTTCCGTATGATGAACCAAGTTCGCATAATTGCAAATTTCATTATTAGCTTAGCAGTTTATTGATTCAATGTCAATTGCGAATTTTTAGATATTTTGTATTCTTCCTGATTGTTCTGAACTACACTTTCCCCAATCTTGTAGAAATGTTCTGAGCAGCAGCTTTAACCTTTTGAATCAATACCTGCAAGTATTCGTTAGTTATTTTCCCTGCCAATACACTGATACTAATCGCTGCAATCATTTTTTCCGTTTTATCGTAAACCGGCGCGGCTACGCAAAATCCACCGGGAACATTAGCCTGATTGTCAGTAGCATAGCCGTTTTTTCTAACTTCAGTTAGTTCGCTTTTTAACTCAGCATAAGAAGTAATCGTAAAATCAGTGTATTTCTCCAGTTCGACTGTTGCCAGACGTCTATCCAGTTCGGTCTCGTCTAAGGAAGAAAGCAGCATCTTTCCACCCGCCGTCGCATGAGCAGCCAATTTAAAGCCTATATTGGAAACTGCACTAACTTCTTTTGCTCCCCGGTTTTTGGCAATAAAAATAACAAACCGGTCCTCCAGCATGACCGCGTGCGTGGTCTCTCCCAATTCCTCACTGAGTTGTTTAATTCCGCGCCAAAGTTCATCAGAGAAATTGCTGTTATTAATACAAGTCGCGCCAATTCTAATTAGTTGCAAACCCGGATAATAAACTTTGATTTCACTGTCAAACTGCAAATACTGTTGTTGAACCAGTTCCTGCAATAGATAGGATAACGAACTTTTGGGTACGTTTAAAATTTCCTGAATCATTGTAAACGTAGGAGGTTTAGGAGACTTGACCACATAATTAATTATCGCAAGTGCCCGGGCAACTGATTTAACAAACAGGGGCTGATCCTTTTGCGACTTGTCGCCGGCAATTTGTTGTATTTCTTTTTCCTGACTGCTGTCAAATGTATGCAAAGATCGCTCTCCTCCGTTTATACATGCATTTGCTCTTATATTACCATCATCAAATAACACTCGTCCAGCTAAAGCTGAATTAAGAAAAACCATGCGTGGTCTTCCTCGATGAGTCGGTGTTCGCTATGTCGAGAAAGTAGGGGGTACGATAGCACTAGCGCCACGAGCGACACAAGCGTCACTATGAACAACTCCACCGGATAGGCCTAGTCCCGGGCGTGCCATGGATGGCAATTGCGCCCGTGCTGAAACGAAGCAGTCTTCTCCCCGCACTGTAAGTACCGCAAGCCCGGAAGATCGCCGTGCTGCGCTCGCGATGACACGTAACGGGTTGTCATTGCGAGGAACAAAGTGACACGGCAATCTTCTTCTCACCCTGCTTTCCGTTCGAGCGAACGGCTCTACGCGCCTGCGCAAACACGTCGCGCACAATGTGCGCAAAATATAGCGCCGCTTGCGATCTTTGCGCGATTCGCGCTAGTTTCTCCCTCCGTGTGTCCTCCGTGACTTCGTGAAACCGTACCCTCCGCAGCCCACTATGTAATCCACACACTCTGCGGTTATGTTCCCCTGCTTGGCTTTTATAGCAATCCCTGGTGTACAAACACCTTGCGCAAAAACGTCAGCGGCATGCCGCCTGCTTCCAGATAGGCTCGGTGAAAGGCCCGGTCTAAGGCCAAGCCCTCCAGCTTGCCCTGTTGCGCTGTTGCTACATCCTGCTTCAATTTCCAGACTAAGCGATTACCGGTTAGATAAGACAGCGGATAACCCCGCGACTGGGAATACCAGTTCAATTCTCCTTGCAGCCGTGATGGTGTAAAGCCGGTCACTGGGCTAAGCAGAGCAGCGGCGTTGGGGAAGGGATCGGTCCCGAGTTTGCCAAGTGGCACACCAACATCGAGATAGAAAACATCGCCAGTCATAAAGTACAAATCAATCGCCACCCGCGCTCCCAGTCGGGCAATGTCGCGTTTGCCGATAAAGCGAGCCTCATCAGTCAGCTCACCCATATAGCCGAGGTCAAGCATATAGTCTTCAAGCATGGTCGTCCAGCCTTCCGCTTGATCCATCGCGTCCATGTGCCGCCTGATGACTGAAGCGTGGCAGGCGGCGCTAGCCATTTGCAAGTGATGGCCAGGTATGCCTTCGTGGATCAGCATGACCGGAATCGACAGCTCAGTGTGTTCATCGAGCAACTCTTCACTGAGAGTCAGATAAACCATACTCTGCTTGACCCCGGCCCGGAACGGCGGCGGTGACATCATTGCCCCCGCGGGGATCGAAGGTGTCATGAAACCAGGGGTACGAATAATCTTCATATCCTGATCAGACGGCAAGGGGAAGAGATCCTGCTCACGGATAAACGTCAAGATCGATTCCCGTTCTGTCTGATATCGTTTAAGAATACCGTTATAGGCAGCATCTTTGGGATCAACCCGGTAACGCTCATTCAGAAAACTTTGCAGTTGTTCAGCAGTCCAGCCTACAGGCAGACTGTATTTCCGTAATAGCTTTTGTCGCAATTCCTCGACCTCGGCAGCATTGACGGAGAGAAAGTCTCTTGCCATTGCCTTTAGGTCAGCAAACGGAACGTCGATGCCACGCAGCTTGACTAACTGCTGGGCTTGCTCCTGCCCAATAGCAAATTGGTCAGTCATTGGCAAGGCTTTCAGATGTGCGCGATACTGGTCTAGCGCTTGCTCCGCCGCCTCGATAGCCGTGTCAAGGCGAGCTATATCCGAGTACGCCTCGCCCACAGCCCACTCGCGCAGCGTATGGAGAAATTCCGGCAGTTCAGCCGTTTTTTCGAGATCCATATCAACCCAACGTTTGACAGGCGTATCCAGCCTAGCCAATACAGCATCAAGATGATGCGGTACTTTTTCCAGTCGAGCTGTGATATTATCAAGCCGCTCAACCGCCGGACGAGGATCGTTGGCGAATAGTAAGAAGATGCCGTCACTGATGTCATCACCAGCATCAGGCATTTGCGCCGACTCAGTCTTGCCGTTGAACTGATAGGTAAGACCAAAAAGCTCGTATTCCACAGCCTGGATCGCCAATTCAAGATCAAGCGACTGATCAAAATCCAGCCCTTCACGTGAGCACTGCTGTAACTGTTCAAGCAATCGCTTGCCTTCTTCTACACGCTTCTGTTCTGCCGCCACCGAGGGGTCTGGCAAATCATTGAGCCGCTTAGCCACTCCTAGCGCAACACAGGCGTTAGGGTCTTGGGTAAAATATTCATGAAACTGGTCTACGCATTCGTTATATTGCAAAATTGCTTGCCTCCTATAGTATTATAGAGTCTTACGAAAACAGGCGGATAACGTTCTAACCGCAGAGTGCGCAGAGGGTACGTTGAGTACACAGAGGGTTACGGATTTGTATTTAAGCGGACTTTCTTAACACTAAAAACTAAAATTCCGTCGCCCTCTGCGGATCCCTCCGCGTACTCTGCGTACTCCGCGGTTAACGTCCTTCTACTATTAACGTCGCCTCCTATACCTGCCTCATCGCCCCTTCAAGCTAACCCTGCGCACCGAAGCATCCCGGGGCGCCCGGCCCGATCCTTCCACGCCAAAGGAATGAATGATGCGAGGTTTTGGATCGAGTTCCATTAATTCGAAACTGACTGTGCTCCAGACTCCCGCCTCTAGCGCGATGCCGTTCATATCTGACGCAGGTGGCTGCGGTTTCAGTGTGTACAGTCCGCGCCAAAACATTCTGCGTTCCACATCATCAGCCTTTAGCGGCAATCGGTCGTGCTTGACGCCATTCACATCAGTATAGGTCACAAGCATCGCCAGCGGGGCCTCACGTCCGTTCCAACCCGTTCCGCCTAACCGCTGCTTATCCACTTTGACTTCAGCGGTAAACAGCAGTGATTGAAAACTGCTGACATCTGCCTCGATCTTTTGCAGCAGCCCTACCCGTTTATCGCCCAGAGCGCTTTGAATCTGCATGCCTTGCGGCAGCGGCACAAGCTCTGCCTGATAGGCAGCTGGCTCGAAATCAACACAGGACTGCCAACCAGCCGCCATGCGAGTTAGTGCCGGATTAACGGCAAACTCGCGGCCCTCCTCTGGTGCAATCAACGATAGTCGTTTTATCGCTGCCGAGAGTCGCGCCCAACCCGAACTCTCGGCGCCGATCGCATGGATCCACTTCGGGCGCGGCTCTAAAGTCATCAAATCCAGCTGATAATCCTGCCATAGGCCGCGTTTAACTTTGTAACCGTTGGCGCCGCTTGCTGGCGGCGCAGGGTCTTCATAGTAAAAACCGCGCCAAAATCTGCCATCAGAGCTGGCAGACGAGCGAATGTGCTCTGTTCCAGCGGCATCGGTATACAACACGAAAACCGATAGTGGCGCTTCTAAGCCATTCAACCCAGTCCCGGCCAGTTTGGCTTCATCCACTCGAACAGTCGCGTGCAGAATAAGCGAAGTGTATTCTGATGCATCAAATTCCAGCGTTTGTCGAATGCCATGCTGTACCGAACCTAACATGCCTTGGTAATGCACCTCGCCATTCTCTACAGTTAATGTTGCGTCTTTGCCACCTTCATTCACAGTCCAATGTGTTAGTCCCTGCTGGAATTCGCTGTTTTTCACAAAATCGTAGGCGGCGTGAACGCTGGTTGTTGCTGACACCAAACAGGCAATCAGCAGAGTGGCACACCTGATCCGCATTTTTCCTAGACACATACTAAACTCACATCCATTCTATTCCTCGGAAGCCGCTCTTCCCTCATCCAACCCAAGCACTTTCTCAGCATCTGTCATATCCAGCTCTTCTACCTTGCCCAGCTTCCTGTTTATGAGTTCAGATCGGTTCTTCACATTCTCCATACTGGTCTGGGCCTCACCGATCTTCTTTAGCGACTTATCGAGCAATTCATTAAATGTCGTATATTGCGATTTGATCGCCCTAAGCAATTTCCAGACTTCGCTCGACTTTTTCTCAATCGCCAGGGTGGCAAAGCCCATGCGCAAACTGTTCAGGAGAGCGGTCAGAGTGGTTGGTCCGGCGATCATGACGCGGCAAGTCGTCTGGCAATAGTCAGCCAGTCCGGGCCGCCGCAGGACTTCCGCGTAAAGCCCCTCCGTCGGTAAGAACATGATGGCAAAGTCGGTCGTGGCTGGCGGCGCGATGTATTTGTCGCGAATGGTACGAGCATCGAGCTTGACACGGTTTTCCAAGGCTTTTGACGCTTCTTCCACACCAGCAGCGTCTGCCCGCTCAGCGGCATCGAGGATTTTCAGATAGTCCTCTTGGGCAAATTTGGCGTCAATTGGCAGCCAGACACAATTTTTGCTGTCGTCTTTGCCAGGAAGCTTAACCGCATACTCAACCCTAGCGTCGCTGCCTTTTTTGGTAGCAACATTCTTTTCGTATTGGTCGCTAGTCATCGTTTGTTCCAGGAGATTCCCTAACTGAACCTCACCCCAGGTACCGCGGGCTTTAACATTGGTCAGAACTCGGTTCAAGTCACTGACACCGCCAGCCAATACCTGCATTTCTCCCAGACTCTTATATAGGAGTTGCAGTTGATCGCCAACTTGTTTAAATGAATTGTCCAATCGCGTCGCTAGGGTGGCATTTAGTTTTTCATCGACCGTCTCGCGCATTTTTTCGAGTTTTTGATTGTTGTCATCCTGCAGCGATTTCAATTGGCTGGCAACCGTCTCATTCAGTTTACCGAGCCGCTCTTCATTCGCCTGAGTCATCAGTTGCAGTTGCTTTGAGAACGAATCTAACTGTCCCAGCTGGGATTGTAGACTCTCCGATAATCTACGCATCATAGATTCATTGAGCGTCAGCAGAGAACTGCTGACTTCTTGCCGCAACGCCTTAGCGCTCAGCAGCATTTCCTCACGATTCTTGCTGATTTCGTCTTTTAAGCTGCGTTCGAGCCGCTCCTGGTTTCTCTCGATAACAGCGAATTGTGTCGCGATTTCCTTATTACCAGCCTGCGGATTGCGTAGAAACAGGATGATTAGAAGAATGAACGATAGAATTGAAAGAGCTACAGAAATGTAAATGACTATTGGCATGATTATCCTCCCAGCGTTTACCTGTTATATAACAGTTTCTGCATCTTGGGCTGGGTTTCCTCTTATATGAAACGCCCGGAGAAACGGGAACGTTAACCGCAGAGTACGCGGAGTGCAGAGGGCTACGATATAAATCAATGTACGGATAGCAAACAGGGCCACGCTCCTCTACAATGCGAAGATTTATAATCTTGATAATGAATAAAGCGAGAGCCGGGACTGCTCCCCGGCTCTCGCTTTATTCATCATCAATGTCCGCCCGATAACCGCATTAAATTCTCATCCGCTCTTGGATCGACGCCGCCCAATTCTTCATTAATCCCGCCGACATGATTGATTTCCCGCTGATAGTCAATTGTATGGGGTTCACGTGTTGCCATGGTTTTACCGGTTTCCATTTCAGTCATCCTCCTTCGTTTTTTCTAGGGATCATAGATGTTAGAGGAACGATTCCACAGAGGAAAGAAGGGCACACAGAGGGCACAGAGGCTGAGGAAAAAATCTATCTTTGCCAGCTTTGATGGCCTCTAATTACTTTCCCGTGCTCTCCGGGACAGTACTCCGCATTTTTGTCGTAACCCTCTGCGAGCACCTCTGTGCACTTTGCGTACTCTGCGGTTCGTTCTCCCGGTTCTTCGCGCACTCTGCGGTTACGTTCCCCGCATACTCATAGTTTAGCCAGAATCAGTCCGGCCATTTCGCTTGTTGATACTTTAGTCATGCCTGGTCGGTAGAGATCAGCATTGCGATAGCCGTCCTCCAGCACTGCCTGCACCGCATTTTCTATCGCTTCCGCTGCCGCATCGGCGCCTAGCGAGTACCGCAGCAGCATCGCGGCCGAGAGAATCGTTCCTACCGGATTGGCGATTCCCTGGCCGGCAATATCAGGGGCTGAACCGTGTATCGGTTCATACAATCCGGTTCCTTGCCCCAGGCTGGCTGACGGCAGCATGCCGATCGAGCCGGTGAGTACGGCAGCCTCATCGGTTAAGATGTCGCCGAATAAGTTGCTGGTTACAATCACGTCAAAGGACTTAGGGGCCAGTACAAGCTGCATGGCGCAGTTATCGACATACATGTGCGAAAGCGCCACTTCAGGGAATCCCGCCGCGGTTTCTGTCGCCGTTTTCCGCCAGAGCCGAGAAGTAGCCAGTACATTGGCCTTATCGACAGATGTAACTTTGCCTTTACGGCCTTGCGCCGCTTGGCAGGCCACTTTGACAATCCGTTCCACTTCCGGCTGGCTGTAGACTTCCATGTCCCAGGCGCTAACGATACCATCGACTTCAGCGGCTTCCTGGCGTTGGCCAAAATACACACCGCCAGTTAGTTCGCGGACAATCAAGATATCTACACCTGTCACCACCTCTGGCTTTAAGCTGGAATAGGGGGCGATGATTGGCGATACCTTTACCGGACGTAAATTGGCGAAGAGCCCCAGCTCTTTCCGCAAGCCAAGAATGGCTTTTTCCGGCCGAAGTTCGGGCCTGACTGAGTCCCACTTTGGACCGCCCACTGCGCCTAAGAGCACAGCGTCTGCCTGTCGCGCCGCATCGAGCGTAGCCTGCGGCAGCGGTTCACCATAGGCGTCGATAGCCGCTCCACCAGCTAAACAAGTGGTATAACCCAAGTTCAGGCCATGGGTCTTTGCCGCTTTTGTGAGTATCGGCAAAGTTGCTTCAATGATCTCCTTACCTATGCCATCGCCAGGAATAACAACTATGCGCCGCTGCATCAGGCTTCCCCCTTGACAAAATTAATCAGTCCGCCGGCGCGGGCAATTTCCTGGATGAACTCAGGCAATGGCTCCGCTTGATAGGTCTTGCCACTGGTCAGGTTAGTCACCTTGCCAGAGGCCACGTCAACAGACACACTGTCGCCAGCCTGAATCTCATCTGCCTCGGCTAATTCGATCAGCGGC
This sequence comes from Anaerosporomusa subterranea, assembly GCF_001611555.1. Taxonomy (NCBI): domain Bacteria; kingdom Bacillati; phylum Bacillota; class Negativicutes; family Acetonemataceae; genus Anaerosporomusa; species Anaerosporomusa subterranea. The sequence continues at coordinate 29,112 of NZ_LSGP01000028.1, read as the reverse complement.
AAGCCAATATTAATCGCATTGCGATAAAAAATTCGAGCAAAACTGGCGGCGATTACGCAGGAGATGCCGCTGGCGCGAAGTGCGACCGGGGCGTGTTCACGGGAAGAGCCGCAGCCGAAGTTGCGTCCTGCTGCCAAGATATCACCTTGCTCAACCCTACCGGCAAAACCGGGATCAATGTCTTCCATGCAGTGAATGGCGAGCTCTTTGGGGTTAGATGTGTTTAGATAGCGGGCGGGGATAATGACGTCTGTATCGACATTATCGCCATAACGCCAAACTTTTCCTGTCAGAATCATGCCATGACCTCCTCTGGGACGCTGATGTGACCGGTAATTGCGCTAGCCGCCGCCACCGCCGGACCAGCCAGATAGACTTCACTATCGACATGGCCCATGCGACCGCGGAAATTGCGGTTTGTGGTAGAAACAGCGCGTTCTCCTGCCGCCAAAATCCCCATATAGCCGCCGAGACAGGGGCCGCAGGTTGGTGTACTGACGACTGCTCCTGCCTGTATAAAGGTTTCAATATAACCGAGCTTCATCGCTGTCAAATAGACGTCCTGACTACCTGGAATGATAATCGCCCTGACAGCCGGATGAACTGAGCGGCTTTGCAGAATCGCTGCCGCCTGCGCTAAATCCTCCAGTCGACCGTTGGTGCAAGAGCCAATAACCACCTGATCGATTGCAATTTCGCCAAGCTCCCGCGCCGGTCGGACATTCTCGGGCAGGTGGGGCAGAGCCACAACCGGCTCCAACTCTGCCAAATCAATTTCGATGGTCGAAGCGTAGACTGCATCCGCATCAGCAGTTATTACTTGATACGGTCGGCTCACACGACCAGCCAAATAAGCTAGCGCCGTCTCATCCACTGGGAATATGCCATTTTTGCCGCCAGCTTCAATCGCCATATTGGCGATGGTGAAACGATCTGCCATGCTAAGGGCGGCAACTCCCTCGCCGCAAAACTCTAACGCTTGGTAGCGGGCGCCTTCTACACCAATTTTACCGATTAAATACAGGATCACATCTTTGCCAGATACCCAATGGCGGGGCTTGTTCTTCAGAATGACTTGGATGCTTTCCGGTACCTTGAACCAGGTATCGCCTGTCGCCATGGCTGCACCCAAATCGGTTGAACCGACCCCGGTCGCAAAAGCGCCGAGCGCACCGTAGGTGCAGGTATGTGAATCGGCGCCAATGATCAGCTCGCCAGGGGCAACTAAGCCCACTTCGGGCAGTAACACATGCTCGATACCCATTCTACCCACTTCAAAATAATGAATAATGTCATGCTTGCGGGCAAATTCCTTCATGTTTTTAGCCATTTGCGCCGATTTGATATCTTTATTGGGAGTAAAGTGGTCTGGCACCAGTGCTATCTTTGCTTTGTCAAAAACCGGTCTGCCAATTTTCTCAAATTCGATAATCGCCGGTGGCGCCGTTATGTCGTTTGCCAGCGCCAAATCAATTTTGCAGCGGATCAGTTGACCTGGTCGAACCGATTCCATACCCGCATGTTTGGCCAGGATCTTCTCTGTTTGTGTCATTCCCATTTATATTCCTCCTGCTGCCGCTCTGATTTCCGGCATGCCGCAAGTTTCCAGCATTTTATTGATCGCATTTACATAGGCCCGCGCGCTGGCCTCAATAACGTCTGTGCTTAGTCCGCGTCCACTAAACGATTTATTATCTTGTTCAATGCGGACAGTGGCCTCGCCTAATGCATCTTGCCCTGCAGTGACAGCCTTCAGTTGGTAATCCTGCAACACGACAGGAAAGCCAACCGCTTGTTCGACTGCCTTGAACACCGCGTCCACCGGTCCATCACCGCAAGCTGCGCACTCGAGCATGCCTTCTTTCGTTTTTAATCGTACCGATGCGGTGGCCAAAGTCTGATTGCCACTGACTACATGATGGTAGGCTAGCTGGAACCACCCTTCCTGCTTGGTCGGTTCTTTGACCATAACTAGTGCCTCAATATCGCGGTCATAGACGGCCTTTTTGCGATCAGCCAGTTCCTTAAACTGCCGGAACAAACTGCTGACTGTTTCTTTATCTAAATTGTGACCTAAATGCCGCAGCCGTTCTTCAAACGCATGCCTTCCAGAGTGCTTGCCGAGTACGATCTGGTTGACAGGTATGCCGACAGTCTCCGGGTTGATAATCTCATAGGTCAAAGCGTTGTTCATGACCCCATGCTGATGGATGCCAGATTCGTGAGCGAATGCATTATCACCGACAACCGCTTTGTTCGGCTGGATGATGACCCCAGCCAGCGAACTGACCAGCCGCGAAGTCCGGTAGATTTGTTTTAGGTCAATGTTAGTGCCAATCTTGTAATAGTCTCTACGGGTGTGGAGTGCCAAGGCTAGTTCTTCCACCGCCGCGTTGCCAGCGCGCTCGCCCAGTCCGTTGACAGTACATTCCACCTGGGTAGCGCCATGCTTTATTGCAGCCAGGGAATTCGCGATTGCCATGCCGAGGTCATTATGACAATGAACACTGATATCCACTTTGTCTGCGCCGGGGGTATTCTCGCGAATATAGCGAATGAGAGCACCGTATTCATCTGGCATGATAAAACCGACAGTATCGGGGATATTGATGACTGTGGCGCCTGCCGCGATCGCCGCCCCGTACACCTGGCAGAGATAATCCCAGTCTGAGCGGGTGGCGTCTTCAGCAGAAAATTCGACATCATTAACGAAAGACTTAGCGTAACGGACAGCGTCACGCGCCGCCTCCAGCACTTGTTGCCGGCTCATCCGCAATTTATATTCCAGATGAATGTCGCTAGTGGCAATAAAGGTATGAATCCGGGGTCTCTCTGCGGCTGCGATGGCCTTGGCGGCTGTTTCAATGTCCGTTTTTTCTGCTCTGGCGAGAGCGGCAATCACTGGGCCCTTGACTTCGGCAGCAATGCGGCTGACTGCGGCGAAGTCACCAGGCGAGGCGATAGGGAAGCCGGCTTCGATGATATCTACTTTCAGTCTGGCAAGCGCCAACGCGATCTCCACTTTTTCGTTAGCATTCAGACTGACGCCAGGGGTTTGTTCACCGTCACGCAGTGTAGTGTCAAAAATTTTAATCGTTTGCGTCATGACCATCCCATCCTTTCATACTTAGTCAGAGGCTGTCAGAAAATGTTCAGATGCTAGGCACGACGAGGATTACGCCGCGCCGCGTACAACACGGGTACGCAAACAAGTAACCGCAGGAGTAACAACGCAGATGGACGTTTTCTGGAAGCCTCTAAATAAAAAACGCCCCTACTGATGCTTAATAACATCAATAGGGGCGGGATTATCCGCGGTACCACCCTACTTGGGCCTCATTGCGCCAAGCGGCTTCCGGGTAACGACCGGCGACGGTTTGTATTATGTGGACTGTATACACTTTAAGGCATACAAACATTCACACAAACAGTTCCCAGGTGAGTTCGCTACAGGGCCCGCACCGGTTCGCAGCAACCACCGGCTCTCTGAGCGGAAATCCTTACGCTTTTTCCTGTTCATCACTCTAATAATATTAGGTTACAGTTAATTGCTCGCAGATTACAGGGCGAACGCATCTTCCTGCCAAGGCGCGTTCGCCCCGCAATACCGCTTGCCATATGGGGAAGGAGGAGAGAATAGGGGGATTAGTGAATTTCGGGTTTGAATACATTATCCCAGCACACAGGTTCTTTGTCAATAGATTTCAGGTTCTTTTTTGTAAAGTTTTCGTTATTTTTTCGTTTTAGATCAAGATAATGTAAACTTTTAGTTAAGTTAAAAGCCGCCGATGCGACTTAAAGGGCTATGGGGGCACGTTAACCAATTATTTCAAAACTGCGCCGGTGCTGGCTGAAGTGACCAGCTTGGCATAGCGCGCCAAATAGCCTGTCGTCACCCTAGGCGCCGGTCTTACCCACTTTGCTCTGCGTGATGCCAGTTCTTCATCAGTCAGTCGCACATTGAGTTTGCGGGCTGGGATATCAATCTCAATGATGTCCCCTTCTTCTACCAGGGCAAGCGGACCGCCCTCTGCCGACTCAGGCGAGATGTGGCCAATCGCTGCGCCACGCGATGCGCCTGAGAAACGTCCGTCAGTCAACAGAGCCACATCTTTATCTAGACCCATGCCAACAATAACCGATGTAGGGTTAAGCATTTCACGCATACCGGGACCGCCCTTCGGCCCTTCATAGCGGATGATAACCACATCGCCTTTGTTGATTTTCTTGTCAACAATGGCGGCTATGCCTTCATCTTCAGAATCGAAGACGCGAGCCGGGCCAGTGTGTTTAAGCATAGCTTCATCGACCGCACTTTCTTTAACCACTGCTCCATCTGGAGCGAGGTTGCCGCGCAGGATAGCGAGGCCGCCCGTCGGTCGGTACGGATTGTTAACACTGTGCACAACGTCAGGTCGGCTATTCTTTGTTTTTGCGAAGTTCTCGCCAACAGTCTTGCCAGTAACCGTAGGAATGTCAGTATGGATCAGATTTTTGGCGCTAAGCTCTTTCATCACCACCTGCATACCGCCAGCCTCGAATAAGTCCTGAATATGGTGCGTTCCGCCCGGACTCAGCTTCGTGATATAGGGGGTCTTCTGAGCAATTTCGTTAAACAGGTCAAGCGGTAGCTCCACGCCAGCCTCATAGGCGATGGCAGGCAGGTGGAGCACTGTATTGGTAGAACCGCCGATGCCCATATCTACAGTGATTGCGTTTTCAAACGCTTTGTGAGTAAGAATGTCGCGGGGTTTGACATCTGCCTTCACCATCTCAACAATCCGCTTGCCAGCTTGTTTTGCCAGCATGCGGCGAGCGCCAAAATTAACAGCGGGAACAGTTCCGTTACCCGGAAGAGCCATTCCCAACACCTCTGACATGCAATTCATCGTATTCGCAGTAAACATACCGGCGCAGGAGCCGCAGCCTGGGCAGGCGGATAGCTCCATGTCATGCAGTTCTTCGCCGCTAATCTGACCAGATTCAAATTTTCCTGCTGCCTCAAACATGGTACTGACACTGATGTCTTGACCTTGATAGCGTCCAGCCATCATCGGACCGCCACTCATCACAATGGCGGGAATGTTTAGCCGTGCCGCTGCCATCAACATGCCAGGAACAATCTTGTCACAGTTCGGTATGAGCACCAGACCATCAAATTTATGGCCTACGGCCATGGCTTCAATACTATCAGCAATTAACTCGCGACTAGGCAGGGGATATTTCATCCCTTCATGCCCCATGGCGATGCCGTCGCAGATACCGATAGCAGGAAACTCTGCTGGCGTTCCACCGGCAGCGTAGACACCATACTTTACGGCTTCAGCAACTTGATCAAGGTGCATGTGACCTGGAATAATCTCGTTTTGCGCATTGACTATGCCAATCAACGGTTTAGTCAAATCCTCGGGGGAATATCCCATCGCATAAAACAGAGATCTGTGCGCAGCCCGTGTAGATCCTTTTTTTACCTCATCGCTAATCATAGAAAAATCCCTCCCTCTTAAACTATAAGCGCCCCTGACAGTTACACGCATTGCTGCAACTGCCAGGGGCGGAAAAACCGCGGTACCACCCTGATTTGTCCTCACTACCGATGTCCGGTTCCAGATAACGCCTGGTTGCGTCTTCTACTCACGCCTTAGCTTCGCAGAAGAAGCTCACGGGTGATTTAACGCATAAGCCCTCGCGCCGGTTCTCAGCTTTGTGCCGGCTCTCTGTGGCGATATTGCTACGCGTCCGTCCCGTTCATTGCTTGCAGTCTATAACTTTTTATCCATTATCCCAGATAACCAACAGTTTTGTCAACAAGCATTTTCTTGCCAAACACAGTTGTCCCTCACGAGTGTCCTATATCAACGAACTAAAGGCTTCAGGTTAGGATTGTGGCCAACGCCCCGTCCAACCTTGGCAATACCGTGCCATTGCCGACTGCCAGCTTCGCCGCGCCAGTTGTCGCCAGCCAAATTGACGCGAACAATATCTGCCGTAAAGTCATTGCTTGTTTTGTCCGAGTTCTCCAGCAGCGAAGAACCCACTCCATAGATATCGACAGGCACCCCATGCCGTTCAAAACGTCTGATTTTTTCAACGTCGAATCCTCCGGTGACAACAATCTTGATATCCTTGCACCAGGTACGAGCCGCCTCGATTGTGTCAACAGGCACATCCCAATGCACATAGGCGGAATCAATCGCATTTCGCATGTTCCAGACTAAACGCGGATTGACGCCCATATCCAGTTTCTCATCACCTAGCGGAACAATAGACGCATCCTTCATATTGCCTGAGGTATCAGTACGCACACCGTAAAGACGGTACTTATTTGCTTCTTCGATTTGCCCGGATGTCTGGAGACGCCAGAATTCGGCAAACATTTTCTGCATCACTTTAAGGGTATCGCCGACACAGTCATTGTGGAAGTCAACCAAGACGATACGGGGAATATCAACAGGCATGATGCGGGCAAATTGCATCATTGTCTCAGCCGTATCGCCGAGAAAGCTAGCGATCGATGCATGGGCGATCGTGCCGCCGCCTTTACCACCCCACCATTCACCTTGATCATCAGTGGAGACAGAAGGGCTTGACGTCTTGCCAAAGGTGTGGTTGTACGCCTGGACTGCAATCGAATAAGCGTAGCCATGCAGTGCTTGTAATTTATAGTGGGCGAACCGGGCCGGAAAGAATAACACATTCTTGCCATTAGCAGCAACAAGAACGTTGTATACATTAGTCGCCACTCGCGATGCCTCAGTCAAGACACCAAGGATCGGCGTCTCCAAACGGGCAAAATCACGGTAACGTCCTCGCACCTTTAGCACTGGTTGAACAGCCAGCGGATTACCGGCATATGCAGCAAAAGTTCCGTCATGAACAGCCTCAATTTCAAGTTGATGAAACGTGTTGACAAATTGTCCATCTTCCTGAAAATAGCCGGTGCATTCCTCTAGCAGCGCCAGCGCCTCATCTACCCCAGCAACCAGCGTAACTGGCCGACGACGGGTAAAAAACTGCATTTCAACAATGATATCGCCATTTTTGATATGAGAACAGTCTATGTCACAGAGATCACTTTCACCAGCAAATGTATATTTCTCGCGAGACAACGTCTCCAGAATCTGCGCGATATTGGAAAAGTATGCGTCAGTATACCAACCGGCCCTCATCCTCACGGCATCAATTTTAAATACCGCTTTATTTAGCCGCTGTCCATTAAATACACTCATTATGATTCCTCCCGCAAAGCCGTCGCTCAATTCACGATGATTCGGATAGTGATATATTTAGGCAGAGTTTCTTCAGTCCAACCCGTTCCAGTCGCTGGTCCATTACCAGTAACAGTGGCCGTTGCCCGGTAACCAGTATAGTAGGCTACCTTTTCAATCAGCATCTGGACGTTCCGACCATCAGTATATTTGGTGTACACTTGCCCTGGCTCTACGGAAGTAATCGGTCCGCCAAAAAGGAATTGCTGCCACAAGTCATATCTCGTGTCAGGATCAGCTTCTTTCTTCAGCCAGCAGGTTATAACCGAGGCTGTCCACTGAAAACCATTGTTGACGTTTTTATCTTTGTATAGATAGGTCCGATGGTCCATATGTTGAAAACGAAACTCATAACCGGCGAATTTCAATATCTGGTTCGAGTTATCGTTCGCATTTACAGTGAACAGTATCTCCGCAGCCTCACCGCTGGGAGCCCCCAGCAATAATAGCAGTAATGTAAGCCCCAGAATAAACCGTTTCATAGAAATACCTCCCGCGCGTATTCATCAACAGCATGTGGGCCTTAGCGCCGCAAAAATGGGATTGGCATAGATGTTGGTGCGGATCGCCTCGAGTTGTTCATCGGCTGAAGAGCGTAATAGGTATACTTGTCCATCTAGTGCGTTGGCCAAATCTTTATCAGTAATAAATGGCAGATTAATCGCCGTATTCAGAAGCGCTCCAATCGCTGCAGCATGAGCTGATAGCGAGCCTACCGCTAAATCACTGACCGCGTGTGGGTTGACTTTGCCACAAAGAGCTTTTGCAATTTCCAAAGCTTCCAGACAAGCCCTGGCTACCTCGAGCGGGATCTCCGCTGCCTGTTTAAACGCTTTCTGCACAGCGTCCTTACGTTGCTGTTTCTCGTCTTCTGTTGCTTTGGGCAACTTATAAGCGGTCATAACGCCGCTGAAAGCCTGAGCATCACGGTCAATGAGAATTTGCAGTTCATGATGGAGCCGAGCCAACTCTCTTTGCTTTGCCGTCAAAAGCTCGCTGTGTTGCGCCAACTCGTCGCGCCCCAGAGAAAGGTTGATGACCATCTCCAGCAAGCAAACTCCTGTTAACCCATTAAGAGCTGCCGCGCTACCGCCGCCGGGAGCAGGCTGCTCCGAGGATAAGCGATCGGCGAATTCTAAAATTGACAGTTCTGTAAGCATAAAATCCCCTTTCCCACTCTCTTGCTTATTCAGCAGATATAATTAAATGATAGTATGGCTGCCCGCCATTATATAGTTCGATCTGTACATTACTAAACCGCTGTGCCAAAAGCGCCTGTAATCGCTCCGCTTCGCCGGAACTAACGCCTGAACCATAGTAGAGACTGACAACCTCAGTTTGAGGAGTGATCACCTCTGAGATCAAAGCTGATAGAGCAGTATCAATATCTTCAGCATCGGTAACAATTTTACCTTCCAACAGTCCAATAAAACGTCCAGCGCTCACCGAACGGCCATCTGCCTGGCTATCGCGCACGGCAATTGTCAGGCTTGCCGCCTTCACACTATTCATACGTTGCGTCATGGCAGCAATATTGGCATCGTACGACTTATCGGGATCAAACGCGGTCAACGCTGCAATAGCTTGCGGCATATTCACTGATGGCAGAACAGTTACACTGTCTCCAATCAATTTTTGCGTTTGGGACGCAGCTAGCACCACATTCTTATTGTTTGGCAAAATAATATAATGCTCGGCCTTGCCAGCATGAACCGCCGCTAAAAAATCCTCGACCGCCGGATTCATCGTATCGCCACCAGACACGATGCCAACAGCCCCCAATCGGTGCATGATCTCAGCCTGGCCATCGCCAGCAGCTACACTAATCACTGCGGTTTTAGCCAATATTCCGTCATTTGAATGCACTAAGCGATGTTCATGTTGATCTGCCATGTTATCGATCTTGATATCATGTAATGTCCCCCAGGTAATAGCAGACTCGAGAACTGTACCCGGGCGGGCGGTATGAATGTGTACCTTCAATAAACCATCGCCGCCTGCCAGAACCAGTGATTCGCCAAGCGGCTCTAGCACCGTCTTTGCTGCCTGGGTTGTCTGGCTACAGGGATCTACAATAAATTCGGTACAATAGGGATGAGAAATTTCGACCTTTTCCTGTGAGGTGGTTTTAAGCGTCTGCGAGAAATTTGCCTCTGGCGCAGAATCAATGCCGTTTATTCCGTCAAGACAGCCGCTAAGGAAAGCAATCAGTCCCTGACCGCCTGCATCGACCACACCAGCAGATTTAAGGATTGGCAAGAGCTCAGGCGTGCGCGCTAATTCTTCTTTACCGGCTTCAATCGCTGCTGACAATATCTCGGGAAACGGCAGATTTTCCCGCACAGTACGCCTTGCACCCTTGGCTATGCCTTTTGCAACAGTCAGAATTGTTCCCTCGACCGGACGGGCGACCGCGCGGTATGCGTAAAGAATACCGTATTGAAACGCTTTGCCCAATTCCGATGACGTCGCCTCATTTTTACCCTGCAAGCCACGAGCTATGCCGCGGAAAATCTGTGAAAGTATTACGCCGGAGTTCCCTCTGGCGCCCATGATCGCACCATCAGCTGCTCGCTTTGATAGAGCGCCGATGTCAGATTCTGGCGCTTGCGCCAATACCCGTGTGACTGCGCCCAGAGTTAGCATCATATTTGTGCCAGTATCTCCGTCCGGCACAGGAAAAACATTCAGGCAATTAATTGCCTCATATTCACGTAAAAACGTGCGATAAGCCCCATTAATCATCCGGCGAAAATCGCCGCCAGTTATCATTTCAACTGATGGTTGCACAAACATCCCCCTCTATCACTCAGCACAGATGGGTCCCGTCCCCCAACGCCCGACTTAAGGGCGCTTAGAAGGGTTCAGATGCTAGGCACGACGAGGATTACGCCGCGCCGCGTACAATACGGGTACGCAAGCAAGTAACCGCAGGAGTAACAACGCAGATGAGCCCTTCTAAGCGCCCGTAGAGTCCTGAAGGATGACCCCGACTAACCCTGGCCCCAAATGTGACGAAAGAACCGCTCCGCCTGTGCTCACGCTAATCAGATCAGCCGGATAAACTTCCTGAAGTTTCAGTTGAAGCTTCTCCGCTTCTTCCGGCGCGTCGAGATGAACGATTCCTATATACTCGGGATTATTATGCTGCTTCACTTCTTCCACTATGCGGTTAATAGCCTTGGTCCAGGTCCGTACCTTGTCAAGTACTGCCACCTTGCCGCTGTTGAGATAAAGCACCGGGCGAATTTGCAGGATCGTGCCTAAAAGTGCCGCTGCGCCGCCAATACGGCCGCCTTTATGCAAATATTCTAGTGTGGCAGGCACAAAAAGCGTGTGGGTTGCTTGACTCACACGCTCCATTCGGTTGGCGATATCAACTGCCGATTTACCAGCCGCTGCCATTAAAAGCGCCTGTTGCGCCATTCTAACCATGCCGATCGCTGTTGTACCTGAATCAACTACCCTAATTCGCTTCGGGTCAATGCTTTGCGCTGCCGTTTGTGCGCTCTGGACAGTGCCGCTCAAACCGCTCGACAGCGTAATGACAACAATATCGTCGCCTGCCCCGATGATCGGCTCAAATATCCGAATAAATTCACCCGGGGCTGGCTGCGATGTTTTCGGGAATTCACCGGTTTCGCGAATAAGGGAAAATAAGTCCGTATTATCAATCTGGTCTTCCCGCCATTGGCGATGCCCCAGCATCACCGCAAGCGGCACAACATGCAGATTTTTATGTTCCTCCAGCATCGTTTGCGGTACATTAGCGGTGCTGTCAATCACGATATGAACCTTAGGCATGTCGTTCCTCCTTGTCTCTTCTATCAGTATTGTACCAAAATTTTACTCGGAAATATACTAGGTAAGAAAAACCGTCGTTACCTATGAGACTTATATAGCGAAGCCCGTTTCTTCTCTCCACTTATACTTTCTGGAAGTTTAAGAAAAACCGCCGTTTACACGGCGGTGACGGTTACATAACTTGAGCTATTTGCTGCGTATCGGCCTGGTCCGCGGCAGAATCCTGGGGACGTTCAATGATCTGAGTTGCCGCGCCGTGAACACCACATTCAGGACAATACCAAGACTGGATTTTCAACAGGGTTACACCATCTGAACACCGATAGTCAACAATGGTGAATTTTGATCGTTTGTCAAGATGTTCACACCAAACAGAATGATTCATCACTAAATCCCCCATTTATACTTGTCATTAGTACCAGGTTCTAAGTCCTGATAATAGTTTATTCGCGCAATCGCCTGAATATTCCTGCCAGATCAACAAACTGGTAAAGATTTTGTAAAAAGGATTTTCGCTAAATAACGAGAAATACTCAATAGAATCGACAAATACCCATATTATCGTTGAAGACTGACGATTAAATAGGAGAGTTCCTTCATGGAAAAACAGCTGTTATTCGCCCTCGACATCGGAACGCGCAGTGTAGTCGGTCTGATCGGCTGTCCTGGACCGAATGGATTGGATATTATTGCGACCGAACGTATGGAGCACCATACCCGTTCTATGCTTGACGGACAAATCCACGATGTACCGGAAGTTGCACAATTAATTACACAAATAAAAGCCAAGCTGGAGAAAAGCTGCGGTCCGCTTCACGAGACGGCTGTCGCAGCGGCCGGACGCTCACTTTGCACCTTACGCGCACAGGCTGACCTTGATACATCACACCGTGGCGCGTTATCCGTCCAAGATGAGCGAACGCTCGAATTAGCCGCTTTACAATGCGCACAGCGGCAACTTGCCGCGTCATCAGAACTGCCTGACCCAGCTGCCTATTATTGCGTAGGCTACAGTGTCACCGGTTTTACATTAGATGGAACAAAACTAATCAGCCTAGTTGGGCAACGCGGCAAAACCGCTGTTATTGAGCTTATCGCTACATTTCTGCCTCGTCAGGTTATCGACTCCATGCAGTCAGCCTTGACTGCCGCCGGCTTAGAGTTGACCACCTTAACACTTGAGCCAATTGCCGCCATTAACGTATTGATACCGACTACTATGCGTCACCTGAATTTGGCTCTGGTTGATGTCGGCGCAGGAACGTCAGATGTGGCCATTACCCGTGACGGCTCTGTCATCGCCTATGGTATGGTTCCATCAGCCGGCGATGAGATTACTGAGGCGATCTCGCACCAGTATCTCCTCGACTTTAATGTGGCGGAGACAGTCAAACGCCAGCTACTAAAACATAAAAGAATCACCTTTACCGATGTCCTGGGTATTGTTCATAAAGTCCCCGCAGCCGAAATTTTAGAGCGAATACAGACCAACATTGCAGAGTTGGCCCGTGATATTGCCGCCCAGATTCTTACCCTTAACGGCGTAGCCCCGCAAGCGGTTCTGCTGGTGGGCGGCGGCTCATTAACACCGTTACTGCCACAAGCCGTAGCACAATCATTAGAGCTGCCGCTTGCAAGGGTCGCCATCCGCAAGCCGGAAACAGTGGATGGCTTTAACAGTATCCCAGCAGTTCTCTCCGAACCTGACGGAGTCACGCCGCTTGGCATTTTAAAAATTGCAGCAAGCAACACCTTGCATTTCATTAGCGTCTGGGTTAACGACAACCCGGTACGGTTATTCAATTTAAGTGAATTGACTGTCGCTGACGCAATACTCGGCGCCGGCATTGACGCGCGCAGTCTACATGGCAGACCGGGCATGGGCCTGACGATTCGCGTTAATAGCGAAACCCGCTTTTTCCCAGGACAGTCGGGCCAGCCTGGACAGATCACCATCAATGGAGAACCTGCCAAACTGACTGACTCGCTAGTCGATAAGGCCTCGATTACTGTGGCCAAGGGCAAAAGCGGCGCTTCACCGCGCATGTGCGTAGCAGATGTAGTCGACGTACCGGATTCCTTCACAGTAACTATCAACACGATGCTGACGATAATTCAACCGGTTATAACTGTCAATGGCCAAGCCGCTACCATGGAAACGCAACTCAATGATCGGGATGAAGTCTGCTGCTGTTTACCAAAGACGGCGGACGAAGTCATCAATACCTGCGAAATAACCGCCAAACCAACAATCTTCAATTATGTAATTAACGGCACTGAGCGTGAGTTTTCAGTCATGCCTAATCTAAGCGTCAATGGCAAGCCCGCGCGACCGGACACATTGATCGAGGCGAATGCTGTCATTCTCATACAGGATGCTACGCCGCCCACCATTACCGAAGTTCTCGGCTTAGATTCTTTCAGGGAAGAAACACTAGTTGTTCAATTCAACGGTACTCCCTGCCGTCTGCCCGCAAGACGTCAATCGCTGCTATGTGATAACCAGCCGATCTCACCAGATGCACTAGCGCCGATTGGCGGTAATATAACATACACGGTTTCCCAGACACCGCCCACTGTCAGCGATGTACTATTGGCTGCAGACTTTGACCCTCGCTCATTACCACTAGGCAGTCAAGTTAATGTACTATTGAATGGCCGGACGGTCGAATACTTAGCACCGGTAAAAAACGGTGATCAAATTGAAGTAACCGTCAAGTAACAGAAGTAGGAGGTAAAATGGAGTATCTCAATCAGATTCCGTTATTCGCCGGAATGTCTGAAGACCAGCTTAGGCAGATTCATCGTTATAGCGTTGAGCGTTCTTACGGCAAAGGCTCCTTTATCTTCCAAGAGGGAGACCCTGGCGAAGGCTTTCACTTTGTTATCAGTGGCAAAGTGAAAATCGTCAAAGGCTCTGACGACGGACGCGAGCATACGATCAAAATTATGCAGCCAGGAGATGTCTTCGCCGAAGTATTACTGTTCACAGCCTTTCCCTATCCAGCAACCGCCGTAGCTGCTGAAAACTCACGCGTTGGCATGATAAAAAACAGCGATTTGGAAAAGCTAATCCTCACCAATAGCCAACTCGCTTTACAGCTCATTAAAGCTCTCAGTCAACGTCTGATCTATGCGCAAAGAAAAATTAAGGACCTCGCCTTAAATGACGTCATGTCACGTACTGCTGAGACTCTAGTCAGCCTAGCTCGCGATCATGGCCAGCGCAACGAAAAAGGCCATATCGCCATTCTCCTTGACATGCCTCGTCAAGAGCTAGCCAACCTGGTAGGAACCACCCGCGAGTCTGTCACTCGCAGCCTCAGTTCCCTCAAACGCGACCGCTTGATCGACTTTGACGGTCGCCGGATCATCATCCTCGAGCCAGAAAAGCTGCAGTCTCTGTCAGAATAAAGTGAGCCACCTAGTATGGGTGGCTCTTCTTATTCTCTCAAACAACAAACCTAGGGCGTTCAGAAAGGTCCAGATACTAGGCGGCCCCGCGAACCCAACAGCGACGCGTACTATACGGGTACGCTAGCAATGGGTTTGCGGGGCCAACAACGTAGATGGGCCTTTATCAACGCCCGATATAGTCTTTGCCGACGACAACTGTCACCTGATTCGCACTCCCCGCCTGCGGCGATACTTGAAGTGCATAATTAAAGGGCAAACCTGTCAGCCGGTTGAGAATAGATTCTTGGGCAGAACGGGCGATGACAATGGTATTGCGATTCACATTGCCCGAAGTACTTACCTCTGTTACGGAAAATCCTTGTTGTTTAAGCTGTGATGCCATTTTTTCACCTGCAGATGCATTACCACTGGCGTTAATAATATCCACCCGGATCAAGCCAGACTGAGGTTCAGCTGGCCTTACCTGACTGGCTGGTTTCTGGGGAACAACCGGTTTTACCGGCGTAGTTGCAGACTTAGGTTGGCCGGGTTTTGCCAAACTAGACTTTGTTGATACAGGTTTATCTGATAGCACCGTTTCATCTGGTAGAGAATTTTGGTACTCGGCCGCCAATCGATTTGCTGATGAGGTATATTGCGCATCAGGTTTGATCCCGAGCACTTTCGCCATATGCTCCCGGAGCGCAACAATATCTGGGGCAAGATAGCTGATACCAGCGATATCAATTGGTGTTCCTGGCGCCATATCGGTTTTTAGCCCCTGTCCTTTAGCATCTTTAAGCGCCTTACCCATACCAATCAGTTCTGTTACTGATAAGTCTGTGCGAATGGCATTTTTCACTTCGCTGATGATAGCAGGCAATTTGACAAGAATAGCAGGGCTAGTCACCTCATCCATCATTGCGCGAATAAAATGCTGTTGACGATCAATTCGCCCAATATCGCCTTCTTCATCACGGTAACGCACATATTTGATGGCAGTATCACCACCCATATGCTGCATTCCCGGCTGTAAGTCGATGATCAAATCATCATACGGGTCCTCGTAATACATTCGCTTTTCTACGGCAATGTCGACACCGCCGACTGCGTCAACAATCTTATTGAAGCCCAAGAAGTCAACTTCGACATAATAGTCTATTGGCGTCCCCAGAAGTTCCTCGACTGCCTTTTGGGTTAGTTGATGCCCGCCTAAAGCGTAAGCGTGATTAACTTTGTCAAAACCATAGCCTGGTATCTTAACACGGGTATCTCGTGGAATCGATAATAACGCAGTTTCCTTCGTCTTGGTATCTAACGTAATTAAAAACAACGTGTCAGAGCGGCCAATGTCCTCTTTTCGATGATCGACCCCCAATACGAGGATATTTACCTTCCCCATGTCAGGAAGAGCTCCAAATTGGCCGGTATTTGCTCGTTTATTCCGTTTGGGAGTTGGCATGGAGGATTCACTGAACCAATAGTATGAAATCGCAGTAGCCGCAATCAGTAAGCCAAAAGCGACAATTGCAAATTTCAGCCATTTGCGTTCTTGAACTCTTCTCTGCTTCATTTGTTCCGTACGCGTCATTAGACTTGATCATCCTCTCTATCGTAAGCCATTATTTCTAAAAAACAAGCCCCCTTAAACAGCGTGGGGGCTGGTATCAGTATAGCAAACGATTGACTTATTAGTCAATGACAGGATGCTGACAACGAACTATCTCCGTCATAAGAATCTAGACCACCGAGAACCCGGCATCCTCAATTGCGTCTGTAATATCGTTTAACCTTGTTTTCGTAGAATCAAACTCGACAGTTAGGATTTTGGCCGTTAGCTTTACTTCACCTGACATGACCCCTGGCAAGCCGCGTACTGCCTTTTCAACCGCATTCTTGCAGTGAGCACAGCTCATTCCTTGGACTTTAAGTACTATCTTCTCCAGGTGCGTCCCATGGCAACCGCATGTTTTGCACATCGTCGAATCCTCCGTTATAGTCTATATTAGCTGCTTAAGTATCTGCTGCATAAACGCGGGCAGATCAATTGGCGTTCTTGAGGTTACTAGGTTATCATCCATAATCACCTCAAGATCGTGGTAAATGCCGCCGGCATTCAAGATATCAGTCAAAACCGAACGATAGCAGGTGACATTCCGACCGCGAACAATATCGGCCTCGATCAGCAGTTGCGGCCCATGACAGATGGCGCCAATAACCAAACCCTGCTTGTCTGCCTGCCGCACCAAGTCAACCATCGCCTCATTCATCCGCATTTTATCAGGCGCCTGTCCGCCAGGAATGATCAACGCAACGTAGTCTGACAGGGTTACCGCCTCTGCCGCTACCGTAGCGGCTAGGGGATAACCATATTTGCCTTTATATACTATTTCCTGCTGCGGCCCAGCCACATCGACGGTAAACCCCGCCTCAAGCAGACGATAATAGGGATACATCGCCTCCATGTCTTCAAAGTTGTTTTCGATAAACAGCAGTACCTTTGCCAATCCGCTCACCTTCGCTTTCATATTATCCCTTTGAGCAATATATTCGCACATTAGCAAAAAAAACCTGCCATATAAAGATCTTCTCATAAGTTCGGCCTCTGAATTATTAAGCTCTGTAGGGTGTTCAGAAAGGTCGAGATGTTGTTGCCTACGAGACTAGAATATACCGGACGTAACACAGCATAACGGCATCACTAGGCAGCCCCGAAAATCCAGCCGCGCCGCGTACGATACGGGTACGCAAGCAATGGATTTTCGGGGCTAACAACGGTCGATCATTAAGCCATCCATGGCATGATCGACACTAGAACCATCCGTGGTTCGTCGCAGATTGGCCCGTTGAAGAGCCCGGCCTATTTTTTGGGGAATTTGCTGGCTATCTCGTTCCAAGCCTCAGGCTGTTCCTGACCTAAACGCCAGATTGCAATTCCTGCAGGGTTATACTTGGCGATAATAGCGAGCTTAGCTGCTGTACTGCGATCGTTTTCGAACCAAACCTCATGTCCGTTGTAGGAAAAATGTGGCGCTTGGGAGGCCTCATCATACTGGACTTTTGCGCCATGCTTTTCTGCAAGAACAATCGCATTGACATAGGTGATGGTCTCACCGGCTCCTTCTTTTGGCCAATCATAGCCATAAGCACTGACACCGATAATCACTTTATGGGGACCGCCTGATTTTTCAATGGCGTACTGAATATTTTTTTCATACCAGTCAACTGGCGCAATCGCACCTGGCTCAGATGTCGCCCAGTGTTTATCGTAGGTCATAATTTGTAAATAATCGGCATTCTTGGCTAACTGGGGATAGTCATAGGCACCGGAAACGTCTTCATGCACATCGACTTTAGGGAAGATGGAGATAATTACCGTTTTATTGATTTGTTTTAGCTTAGGATACAATTCAGCCATAAAAGCGTTTAAGTTATCCTTATGCGCTGGCTTTAACAGCTCAAAATCGATATTTACTCCGTCATATTGTTTTTCTTGCACCATTTTAACGATGTTGTCAATTACCTTTGTCCGCACAGTCGGATTTCCCAGCACTTCATCTGTCGCACCAGTCTTGTTGGTTATCAGCGGATAAATCTTTAACCCAAGCTGTTTTGCGGTATCGTGAACCAGTTGGCTTTCCTTTGTCTCCAGCATGCCGTCACTTTTTGCCCGGTACCAAAATGGCGCAACTGCGGTCATATGCTTCGCATAGGTTTTCATACTAGGAAATGAGCCTGTTTTATCCGGAGTACCTGGCCAGGGGTTCTCATAATAACCGATAATCAAGCGAGGATATTGCGTCGGCGCCTGTGTTCCTTGCTGCTGTCCCGGCAGTGGCTTGGGTGCAGCCTTCTTGCCACAGCCTCCCCCCCATACTAATCCGGCCGCAAGCAACGAAACTAAAACGGTTGCTGTAATTATTCTTGAGTAACGCATAGCATCATCCCTTTCCAAAGTTTCATTCGGAAATAGTATGAGCGTTACGGGCATCCTTAATTCTACTAGCAAATAATGCCACTATTCTAAAATTCGAATATTTGCGCAACCTGATGCATCCATTAGTATTAAGCATCCTGAGTAGAAAAACCTCAGTTTTTGACGGTTTGTCCCGAAAGCGTTTAATTTTGATTTGTGCTATACTAGGAATAAGAACTGAATATTAAAACAACGGGAGCGTGAATACATGGACAAAACAATTTTGACGCACTCCGCCCCATTGAACGGTCCTGCAGTTAAGTCGCTGGAGGATGCACTCAGCAAGTCGCCTAACCGGATTATTCAGCTCGAAATTAACAATGTGCTATATCAGCTTTCACAAGAAGGACGTTGGTTTAAGTTTTCACTTTTAACCAAAAAGCGATCCATTAAGCGATCAACCGTCTTCGAAACCATTACTGAATTATATAACCAAGCTGTGCATGGCAATGCATGGCGCTTACTGCCAAACTAAACGCTAAAGGCCCTCATCACGAGGGCCTTTACTCTTTTAAACGTATAGAAATTACAAGTTCGCGCAGAGAACGAGGCTACGTTTTCCACGGAGGACACGGAGTTCACGGAGGGCTCGCACGGAGGATTACCGTTTTTTAGGCCAGCAAATCTGGCAAATAATGTTACCTTCCGTGGCCTGCGTGTATCCTCCGCGCCCTCCGTGGAGCGGTATCCCATATTCCCCAAAGACGCCGCAAACGGTTTTTCTTATCTGCAAACCAATCGGCAAACATCAAGAAACGTAGCCAGCACCCGTCCAGTCAAACCCCAAATCACGCGATTTTCATAACGGTAAAACCAAATCGGGTATGTGTGTCTACGCTTCCAATCCGGTGAGTATCCGTCAGGCATAAAACCTGGTGGAATATCGGCTAGTGGTCGGGTAGCCAGCTCCATCTTACCAATTACTGGTTTAGTCTGCAGTAAATAAGAAAGCGGCACAGTAAAGCACTCCTCCACCTCTTGCTTACTAGGACGGATCGTGCACGAGCTAGACAACACGCCCACATAGGGGAAAAGCATAACACCGATGGGACTGGCCACAATCGGCAAGGGTCCGAGCACTCTGATACATTCCTTTGGCAGTGTTAATTCCTCGGCAGTCTCGCGAATTGCCGCCGCCATAGACGTCTCTCTCGGTTCAATCCGGCCGCCGGGAAAACAGATTTCCCCTGGTTGGCGTTTAAGGCTCTGCGCCCGTACCTCAAACAGTACAGATAGTTTGCCATTCTCCTCGACTAATGGGAGAATCACCGCAGACTCCAGAAACTCTCCCGCGTTATCAATGATTGGCTGTTCAAGCTGTCGCTGTTGCAGCTTTTGATATAATCTCTCGATATCCATAACTTACTCCTTATCGAATGGGAACTACAGCATTTAGCGACAGCCGCTATTAAACGACTTGAATAAATACATTCATAGTACCGCCGCAAACCATGCCATTCTGGGCTGCATCATCATCAAGCAGCCACACAGAAATCGTGCAAGCAACTCCATCATCTAACACTGACAATGCTTTCATTTTCACTTCGGCCTCCGCGCAGCCACCACCGATGGTACCATACGTACCGCCATCAGGGAAAACCAGCATCTTTGCACCTGCTTTGCACGGTGTTGACCCTTTAGTACTGATTATTGTTGCTAACGCCGTGGCCTTCCCTGCCAACTGGCGGCTATGGATATGCAGAAGAAGAGCTTCAGTCAACTCGCTCACTCCTCCACATCGTCGATAAGGGCAATCCAGTTCCACCCTTTTCCACTGCCAGGATTTCTGCCGCAATGCTCAAAGCAATCTCGGCAGGAGTCTGGCCATGTAGATCAAGCCCGATGGGTGCCCGAACGCTGCGAATGGCTGCATCAGATACTCCCTCTTCGCGCAGTGTCTCAAAAATAAGACTAATCTTTCGCCGACTACCAATCATGCCGATATAAAATCCGCGGCTATTGAGCGCATGCCGCAAACAGGCTAAATCATGCTTATGCCCACGAGTTACGATAATAACGGCAGCAGCTTTACCTATTTCGATATCAGAAAACGCCTTTTCAAATGATCCGCAAAAAACACTAGCCGCTTTAGGAAATCTCGCCGAGTTGGCGAAGTCGGGGCGGTCATCAACAACAGTCACAGTATAACCGATCAATGATAAGATGTCGACAAGCGGCTGACTGATATGGCCACCGCCAAAGATAATCGCTTGCCGTTGCTGAATTAGTTTATCCCAAAAGAGCTCGAATTCCGGTTTGCCATCTAAGCGAAATAAGCTAGGATATTCCCAACTCTTTCCCGCCAACTCTTGCAATATCTCTGTGGTAAAAGATTCGCTGATGATGCAGCCTTTAGATTCGCCCTCCAGATAGAACAAAAGCCGCTGTCCGAGATACTGTTGAAAAGACGGCGGAGACTTCGTTAATGTTACTATATACACAGTGCGTGCGGCTTGTGCATCAAATAGAAGCTCGGAAAATACATCCAACTAGCTCACCGCCCTCAGAATTACTTGTTCGCAGTCTCTTGGTTGATTTCCTCTAATGAACGGTTCATCGTCTCTTCTCCCAGAACCATCACATTCAACGCGATAATTAATAAAACAGCGGTGAACATAGCAAAAATCGTAGCGAATTTATCTGGCCCAGTAAATAACGCGCCAACCACGATTGGCGCCAAGATGCCGCCGACCCGACCAAATGCAGCTGCTGATCCGACCCCGGTGCCCCGAGCATGAGTAGGATACATCTCTGGAGTATACGTATATAATAGTCCCCAGGCGCCAAGATTAAAGAAAGACAACAAGCAACCCCACAAAAGAATGTCAGAGCTAGTCGCAGCATTGCCAAACATATAAGCGCAACCGGCGCAAGCGGCTAAAAACCCAGATAAAGTTGGTTTACGCCCAAGTCTATCCACCAAATAAGCAGCGACAAAATAACCCGGGATCTGAGCTAGTGTCATGTACAATAGAAATTCAAACGACCTAATTAAATCGTGTCCGCTCTTTACCAGTAAAGAAGGCAACCAGGTAAAGATACCGTAGTAGGAGTAAACCATGCCAAACCAGAGAATCCACAGACAGATAGTACGCTTAATATAGGGGGCCGACCATAATTCGATGAAGGAAATGCTCTGCGTCTTCAAGCTTCTCTCAGCAGCTGTCGGCGCAGGTCCCACGGGGATACCTAACTCCTGTTCAATTTTCGCCACCAGCGCATGGGCTTCGTCATATTTTCCTTTGTTCACCAGATACAATGCTGACTCAGGTACTAGGCGCCACAGATAGAAGATCATGAGCGCCGGCGCAGCACCGATGAAAAAGGCTATCTGCCATCCATATTTCGGAATAACGAGATAAGCAATAACTGATGCTGCCAGCCAACCAAGCGCCCAAGCGCTTTCAAGAATCACAATCATCTTGCCTCTGTGCTTAGCTGGCGAATATTCACTGACAAGCGTCACGGCAACCGGCAGTTGCCCACCGACACCGAAACCGACCAAAAAACGAAAGACTAGCAACGATTCATAATTCCAAGCGATGCCGCATAGCCCGGTAGCAATACTGTAAATCAATAAGGTGCCTGCAAATAGCTTTTTTCGCCCAAAATAGTCAGCCATCGTTCCGGCTAAGAAGGCGCCACTAGCCATACCTACCAAGCCGATACTGCTGATATAGCCAATTTGCGCCGTGGTCAGATTCCATGAGCCAATCATTTCCGCCAAGACAAAGGCGACTATGCCGGTATCCATGGAGTCAAATGTCCATCCTAACATGGTAATAATCAGCAATCGCCAGTGGAATTTCCCCATCGGCAAATTACTTAAGCGATTTGCTATGCTAGACATTAATTGCAGCCCCCTTTTATTGCCTGACAGGAATTACGGTAAACAGAACAGCGTTTCAGATGGAAACCATCTAAAACGCCGACTTGTCGCTCACATTTTTTATTAGTATATCACAAGATCAACTAGCGTTATCCCTATTTTCGTATAGTCGTCCCGGCCTGTCAAGTTAAAAAGTCCGAGGCCAAAGCCCCGGATTCCTTTCTTTGTATTTATTTCACCTTCAATATTAGTTTTATTATTAATAGCACTGGCAAACCCCGTCACTTTTATTTATAATCGCGGCTTCATAAGGGAACCGCCGAACCATAGGTCCGGCGGCCAATACTTGGTAATATACAGTTGCTAGCAGGAAATATCTGGGGTTTTAGCAACAGTTTCGTCATCCACACTCGCACTAACAAGCTTAGCAATAACCAAGTCGCCAGAAACGTTCAGGGTAGTTCTGCACATATCCAGGAAGCGGTCAACACCAAGGATCAGTCCCAGGCCTTCGACTGGCACGCCGACATTTACGCACAGGATCGCAATGATTGGCAACGTGCCACCAGGAACGCCAGCCGTTCCGATACCGCCCAATACTGCCGTCAAGACCACCACTACTTGTTGCTCAATGGAGAGGCTGACTCCGAACACCTGAGCCAGGAACAACAACACTACGCCTTCATACAGACCTGAGCCGTTTTGGTTGGCAGAAGCGCCGCAAGTCAAGACGAAACGAGCGATTTTTTTGGGCAGTTTTAGTGTGTTCTCAGCAACGTCCAGCGCGATCGGCAGAGTAGCATTAGAGGAAGCCGTTGAAAAAGCATACACATATGCTTCTTTACAAGATTTGAAGAACTCCCATGGGTTTGTTTTCGCAAAAACCTTTAAGAAGAAGGCATAAACTACAAACTGCTGGATCAGCAGGCTGAGTACGACAATACCGGCAAAGTAGGCAACGTTCGTCAGGAAGCCGGCGCCCATCCGGTAGGTCGTGTTGAACACTATGGCAAAGATGCCATATGGAGCAAGCTTCATGGCCCACTCGATGATCTTTAGCGAACCATCAAAGACAGTTTGAAACATCTGGATGAGCGCATTGTTTTCGTCTTTAACGACTATACTGAGCGCATAGCCAAACATTAAAGCGAACACCATTACAGCAATAATTTCACCGCCAAAAGCTCTGGCTGCAGAGTCAACGGGGTTCTGCGGAATCAGATCGGTAATATATTGGGTCCATGGTTTGCTTTGCGCAGCCTGCATATTTTTGTTAATCGTCAAAACGCCTGTGTTCTTAGCAAGTTCGGCTCTGTCGAACTGCACGCCAACCCCAGGCTGCATGATGTTAGTCATCGTTACGGCGAGCATAACGGCAATCAAACTCAAGACAACAGTATACGTTAACGACTTGGTAGCAACTTTGCCTAGGTTACGGCCTTTGCCCAACTCAAATACACCGAGAATTAATGCGGAAACTAACAAGGGCACAACAACCATGAAGATCATTCTAAGGAATATGGCGCCAGTTAGCGTACAGAAGTCGGTGAATGTCTTCATGAAGGGATAGGCTTTTTCCGGGAAAGTATAATAGCCAATTAGACCAATAACAACGCCAAGTACAAAACCTAATAAGAGTTTTTGATATTGCTTCACGACTAATCCCCCTACGTTTTGATTTGTCAGCTTTCGCTCTGAAAGCCCAGCGTATGTCGGCTAATCCCCCCCTTATACATCACTATACTATATCTACATTATCACAATAACTGATACACTACTGGAAACAACAAAAAAGATTAGAAACTCTCACTTCTAATCTCTGAACAGTCTGACTATTTACAAATCCTGTCTGGATATCAATCTTGCAATATCAGCTTCGCTCGAGGAATGATTACAATAAACTTCGCTCCCCCTCCCGTTACTGAAGAAACACTAACCGTCCCGCCAAGATCTTCAGTTAGGTTTTTCACATGGGCAAGGCCCAACCCGGTCGACATTTTCCCGGTTTCCAGCGAAAATTTGGTTGAGTAGCCAGGCTTAAAAACGAATAATAATTCGTCGGCATTAATACCGATTCCGTCATCTTCTACTTGGAATATATACTCGTCTGCATTACGTGTTTGTTTGACGCCAATGTTCCCAGACTGCCCGGACGCTTCGATGGCATTCATAATTAAATTATCGAGCAATGATACGATCGTATAGTACCGGTCGGTTAGGAAATCTTCAGTATAGTGAAAGGTTATCGTAATATTCTTTCCAGAAGCCTCAATATAGCGCAAAACATTTTGTTCAATGATATAAAACACTTCAGAAAAATTCATATATCGATCCAGACTGGTAGGCTTTAACACATTTTCAATGCCGCTAATTACCCGAGTATAATCTTTTTTCACTTCATGAATATCTCGTGCAATTTCGAGCGCCTTACCCGCATTCAGAGCCAAGGATTCTTCATCCCACTCTCGCTGTTTCAAATGATTATATAACCAATAGCTGCGTTCCATTACACTTTCAATATCCTGAGATGATTTCTTTAAATAAAAAAGCTCAGCTTTTAGCTTTGCGATCATTAATATCAGTTCTGTATAGCGTCTTAACTGTTCTTGTACCAACACAAACGAATGGTACTTCTTAAGCAGCACATATCCATATATGGCAATAACGGATCGTGCCATCGCAATAAAAATAACACTAGCAAGTGCCAGTTCATAGTCAACAGCCTGCAATGCAGGCCGAAATAACAACTCGACAATATTACTCAGAGCATCGGTTGCACTAAGTAACAAGGTAGCAACGGTGAACTTATCAATCAAGTTATGAATATCAAATAGCTCAAATAAAGTTCCGAAGGTTATATAGTATGCCAAAGCGGGAATATGTCCTATAAATACGATTTCTAGACTATTTTGTCCAAGAAAAAAGGAAACAGCTACTCGGAAAAGCACAATACTTACACCGCTAATGAAGACGACCCGAAATGCAGGAAGCTGGGGAAAAGAGAACAGCAACATAGATAACACTGTGACACCCAGAGTAAACCGAAATTGGTTATCGAAGGGGGTAATGAACACCATGCTGGCAAGAGTAACAAGCATGACTATATGGATGATCAGTTTATGCTGCTCTACATTTATGCGAAAGCTTTTCATTACGTTATCCCTCAACTACTAATTATCCAGCCTGACCGGCAATAAAGATAATGCCTTGAATGAATTTTTTCACATTGATTTTGCCGTGGTAGTTACTCTTGCCATTGACAAAGCTGATTTCCTGTCGCACTTCCTTGAAATCAAATAAGGACGAACTATAATTCTGGAATTTCTCATTATAATAATCTTCTACACCCAGATTGACTAGGTTTTGCATTGCTTTTGTGATCGTTCGGCGAATACGCTGCTCGATAGCCTTTGCATCCTGATTCAGTTTTTGTGATAACTGGCCATATAATTCATTTAATTGATAGGTAGATTCATTATCCTGGCGCTGGTTCGCACAGATTAATTCAATAAGCGCATAGATATCCTTAACGCCTGCCTCACCAATAATTCCCAAATCAGAAAACGTCCGATAGATTGCCGATTTGTGTTTATTTTCACCATCAACTTTAGCTGACGGATTTTGCCCGGTAAACTGCGATGTAGTCTGATGGACATATGACATGAACTGACGTAGTTTGCGGCTTTCTTTAATCTTGTTAATTACAGACCTGACCTCCAAGACATTGATTGGCTTATGGATGAAAAATTCGATACCGCTTTCGTATGCTCTGGTAATCATGGGCTCGCTATTTACCTGTGATATCATAATATAAGAAATATTAAGCCTTTCCGTAGACAACCGTGTGATCAGTTCAACACCGTCTTGTCCGGGCAGAAGCATATCAATCAGAGCAATATCAGGGAGACTGACTCTGAGAACTTCTTCCGCAAGTATCCCATCACTGCATTCTGTTACGACTATCCCCAGTCCTGTATCTTCGATGATCCGCCTGAGCATTTTCCGGATGCTGATATCATCGTCCACAATAGCAAGACGTAGTTCCATAGTTGCCTCCAGTTCATATAAAATACTCAATTTTAGAACTTATTATAATTATTTTAACAATTCGATAAATGCTTGCCATCTTCCTTCCATTAAGTGTCACTAAAAGAAAGAACCGCCTAAAATAACAGCGATTTTAATCTATATATTTATTTTCAGCCTACAATTGCCTTATCTTGTTTTATGGTATATTGATCTTCACAAAAATACAAAAAGGCACTCCTTTTGAGTGCCTTTTTGTATTCGCAAATCCGCGTGGCTAATTCTGACGGCTATGCCTAACCGTCTTCTTCGGCTTACTAGGCAATACTTTTAGCGTCAGCACTTTCCTCGATATCACCTACACTTGCGCTAACGAGCTTAGCGATAACCAAATCACCAGAAACGTTTAGGGCAGTTCTACACATATCCAGGAAGCGGTCGACGCCGAGGATCAAGCCCAATCCTTCAACAGGCACACCAACATTTACGCACAGGATCGCAATGATTGGCAACGTGCCGCCAGGAACGCCAGCCGTTCCGATACCGCCCAACACTGCCGTCAAGACGACAACCACTTGTTGCTCTATGGAGAGGCTGACTCCGAAAACCTGAGCCAGGAACAATAAAACTGTCCCTTCATATAGCCCTGAACCATTTTGGTTGGCGGAAGCGCCGCAAGTCAAGACGAAACGAGCAATCTTGGGAGGCACTTTAAGTGTCTTCTCGGCGACTTCCAGCGCAATCGGCAGGGTAGCATTGGAGGAGGCAGTTGAAAATGCGTACACATACGCTTCTTTACAGCTTTTGAAGAATTCCCACGGGTTCGTTTTCGCAAAAGCCTTTAGGAAGAAGGCATAAACAACAAATTGCTGGATCAGCAGGCTGAGTACGACAACTCCGGCGAAGTAGGCAACGTTCGTTAGGAATCCAGCACCCATCCGGTAGGTCGTGTTGAATACTATGGCAAAGATGCCATATGGAGCAAGTTTCATGGCCCAATCGATGATCTTTAGCGAAGCGTCAAAGACGGTTTGCAGCATCTGGATGAACGCATTGTCTTCATCTTTAACGACCATGCTGAGCGCGTAGCCAAACATTAACGCGAACACCATGACAGCAATAATTTCACCGCCAAAGGCTCTGGCTGCAGAGTCAACGGGGTTCTGCGGAATCAGGTCGGTAATATATTGGGTCCAAGGTTTGCTTTGCGCTGCCTGCATATTTTTGTTAATCGTAAGAACACCTGTGTTCTTAGCAAGTTCATCTCTGTCGAACTGCACGCCAACCCCAGGTTGCATGATGTTAGTCATCGTTACGGCGAGCATAACGGCAATCAAACTTAACACCACAGTATACATTAACGACTTGGTAGCAACTTTACCTAAGTTACGCCCTTTGCCCAATTCAAAAACACCAAGAATTAACGCTGAAACTAGCAAAGGAACAACAACCATAAAGATCATCCGGAGGAATACTGCACCCGTTAGGGTACAGAAGTCAGTAAACGTTTTCATGAACGGATAGGATTTTTCCGGAAAAGTATAATAACCGATTAGACCGACAACGATACCGAGAACAAATCCTAACAACAGCTTTTGATATTGCTTCATATAAACCTCCAATAGTATTTGTTTGAATTGTGTTGTTAACTCTTAGATAATCCTCTATCTACCACACCCTTTGATAATTTTACATAAAATGTTACGGATAAAAAAATAATACATTTGAGTAATAATTATAGCATAAAATCACTTGGCTGAGAGCATTCAGCGCGATTGTATACAGAATACTATTGCTGAAATATATTTTTTGTCGATAATCTGCTATTTATACTATTTTTTTCAACCCATTGTCTCGCCCCATAACACCTTTGATATGTTGCATCTTTCACTGATTGCACCTTAGCCGTTCTAAAAAGAAACCTCTGCTCTTCAATGCGATAATCACTGATTAAGCCTTCGGAACTCTGTTCTGAAATGAATCCTTTAATTCGCAATCCTTAACTCCCGCGTGATTAAACTTGGCCCGGGCCAGGCATTAGCCTTAGCGGAGGTTAAGGTGTACCGTCGAAGCGGGACTAGTGCCTGGCTAGGGCCGCCACCACAAATAGCCACCCAAGGCTTCGGCTCACCTGTTTTCGGACTGCTGACGAACCTACCGCCACCATGATGAGCTGAGTGGTAAAGAAAGTAGAAAACAAAAAGCACTCGCTTTCCAGCGAGTGCTTTTTTACAAACCTGCGACTACCTATCCTCCCAGGCCGTCACCAGCCAAACGTTCTAAAAAGAAGCTCTTGCTCTACAATATGCTTCTTGCTGATTGCACCTTCGATACTTTCGGCGTATGTGTGCGCGTTCTAAAAAGAAGCCTTAGCTCTACAAATAGCTGAATATTGGTTGCACCTTCGGAACCCGTTCTAAAAAGAAGCCTTGCTCTACAATTAGCTTAATACTGATTGCACCTTCGACGCGTTCGGGTGCTGCTAAAGCCTACTGCCACCGTATTCAGCTTATCTCTAAAGAAACGCGAAAAGTAAAATGACCTACTTTATCAGTAGGTCATTTTGTAACCGGCAACTACTTATCCTCCCAGGCCGTCACCAGCCAAGTACTTTCAGCGTATAAGGGCGCGTTCTAAAAAGAAGCCTCTGCTCTTCAATGCGATAATCACTGGTTGCACCTTCGGAACTCCTGTGTTCGGACTACTGACGAACCTACTGCCACCATAATTAACTAAGTGGTAAAAGAAAGTAGAAAAACAAAAAGGACTCCCTTTTTAGTGAGTCCTTTTGCTAAACCTGCGACTACCTATCC
>NZ_LSGP01000027.1 GCF_001611555.1 Anaerosporomusa subterranea | reverse complement strand
ACACTATATTGTCATAAGTTAACACTATTGACACCGATAATTTCCTCCAATATAATCAAGCCATGATGATGTGTCAAAAGATAGGGTCAAAACAAGTGGAGGAATTGGCATGATTTATGGATACGCAAGAGTAAGCACTAAGAAGCAG
The DNA here is from genome assembly GCF_001611555.1 of Anaerosporomusa subterranea. NCBI lineage: Bacteria > Bacillati > Bacillota > Negativicutes > Acetonemataceae > Anaerosporomusa > Anaerosporomusa subterranea. The sequence continues at coordinate 8,783 of NZ_LSGP01000027.1, read as the reverse complement.
ATAAATGGCAACTCACTGGAGGACCAAGTGAACCAACTCGCAAAGGAAGGATGCGAGATAATAGTCCAGGAGCAATTCACAGGGTCAACAACAGACAGACCTCAGTTCGATAGGTTAACCAATAGCCTCCGGGATGGTGATAAACTGGTGATTACTAAGTTGGATCGGTTCGCCAGGAATGTCACTGAAGGGATTGCACTTATCAGAGCATTATTTGCTAAAGGTGTAGCAGTCCATGTGTTAAATGTAGGGCTATTAGAAAACACAGCAATGGGCAACTTCTTTTTGACAACATTATTGGCTGTAGCTGAGTTGGAGCGTAATATGATTATAGAGCGGACTCAGTCAGGTAAGGAGATTGCTCGGACAAAGGATGGGTTTAAGGATGGCAGACCCAAGGCATACACTGACTATCAACTACAGAATGCTATGGACTTATTGAGCAATGGTAATTCATATTCAAAGGTTGTTGAGTTGACTGGTATAAGTAAATCCACATTGATTAGAGAGAGACGTAAACAAACAAAATAACTACATAAATACCATAAGACCTTAGGGCAATAACCCGAGGTCTTTTCTTATGACCAACTGTAATAAGTATTGCATCAACTATAGGCATGGTCTAAGGCATTAGCGTCATTTTATGTTAAACATCACTTCAGTCAGCCAGAGGTCTCGGTGGTATCCAAAGGTGAAACTAAGAGAGATAGTAAATAAATATAAAAACAGAGGTATAAGTAATGGGTGTCCTGGTGTGTATGGCTGCTGGTGGGTATACGGGGGTAACACAGACGGGAATTAACAAATAAATACCCTCACGCAAATTCTGCCCAACTTTTCAGCTGTAACCATCGATTATTATTGAATTAATATAGTTAAAGGAAGGAAAAAGTCAATCAATGTAAAATTGTGTTATAGAAAACAGAATTTGGGGGGATTCTTTATGGATGGAATATCTGAAATATGGAATCTAATGGAGAACAGGCAATTTGAGGAAGCTGAAAAATTACTGATGCCCTTATATTCGCAGAATCGTAGAGACCCCATGGTTAACTACTTGTTGGGCCTATTTTATAATTACTATGACAACCCAAAGAAATCAAAAGATGAAGCTACGCGACATTTTCAGAAAGCCGCTTCATCAGATTTTCCTATTGAGAATGCGTTTTATGAACTGGCAATGTTGGAAAGAAACCGTGAAAAATCTGCACGTATTTTGAAACAGGGGATTATGTATTATCCAGAAAGCGAATTATTATATGATCATTTATTATGTAGAACAGAAAGATGCGATAGAGAGGTGCTATATAAAGAAATTGCAAATAAAGGGATAAGCACACTGTCAATTGATTGTACTATGATTGAAACTCGGTTCGATATGCAAGACTTTGCCGGGACAATATCTCTAATTGCAAACAGGAAAACGACTGACCCTGCTCTAAATTTTTTGCTTCGACTCGTCAAAGGGGCCTGTTTATTATCGGAAAATAACCTTGATTCTGAGCGGATTTTTAAGGAGATAATAGAAGAAGATATTTGTCACGGGTTAAACCACATGGCTCATTTTGGACTTACTTTGTTCTATTTGAAATCCGGATTATTAGAAGACGCAGTTAAGATATTTTGTGAGATTCCAATGGATACATCTGTCGATCCTTGTCTTATGGAGTATCCCCTGCATGTCAGTTTTGTTGACTATATGCTTAAGGCTATTTCAGATATTGAGACTGGAGTTAATGATCGGAAAGTTGTTGCACGTGCAAGAGGTATTCGGGGTTTATTCTTGTATAATCAGGAGGCGGAAAATAGCACAAAAGTTATTCGGGACTTGGAGTTTTGTATAAAGATATTTCCTGGGACAGTTTCCATAGTTGAGAGTCTGATAAGTATATATACTGACAAGGGAAAACCATATCAAGCCTTTGAGAAATGTATTAATTATATTGATGATTACTATTATCAATGTAGTGATTTATCCTATTGTTTTATTGATAATTTGAATGACAATGATCTTTTATCAGTGGTCCAAGAAATCAAGACAAGAATTATAAAAATGCCAGAAAAAATCACTCGAACAATTTTCGATCCTTTAATTGAGCGATTATACAATGACAAACAGTATAAAGTGATATGTTCAATGGCGGATATTATAAATGAAAAGCTGCTCTTAAAGACTAATGTTATATTTGAAATTGCATATTCTTATAATGAACTAACACGAAAGTCAGATGCAAAGCACTATTATTCTGCCTTAAAAGCTATAAATGATAGTTCAGCAGTTTCAAATAATTTAGGAATAATTTTTGAAGATGAGGGATATCTCGAAATAGCAGCGGATCATTTTTCTAATGCTCTTAAATTAGATCCTAATAACAAGAGCGCTCCCAATAATTTGAAACGGGTTAAGGAGAAAGCGCATCAGCAGGCGATAGTTGATCTGGAGAATAAGAAGTCTGCTGAAAGCTTTTTTTCTGAAACCATTTTCATTCAAAATAAGTTATATAAATTCGCACAACATAGAAGTGAAAATGGATATGTTATCTGTCCTTATAAACAGCTTCCTGCAATGTTCAATGTAAGTGCGATCAATTCAAATGAAGTTTTGAATTCGTTTTTGAAAAAAAAATACTTAATAAAACGAACTAATCATCTCCCAACTAATAGTAGTGTATATGAAATAAACCCAGAGATATTGAAAGAATTAGATTTAATTGAATCTAATATAAAAAATGAGAATGAGTTATTATCGGTTGCAGAAAAAATCAACCTGCAGAACATGGAGAAATTAGGATACAATAAGGAACTGCTAACCGCTACACAAAAAGTAAATTCCCAAGAACTGCAGATCATGCTTGCCAGAGATTTAAAAGAAAGCGTGGTTGCATTATTGTCGGGTTCTTTCAAATCTTCCTTAATTCTATGCGGAAGCATCGTCGAGGCTGTGCTCCTTGACAAAATAACGGCAAATGGGATAACTCATTATAAAATGGAAGACGGCAAAACAAAGAGTGTTAATCGTATGGTTTTAAGTGATTTATTACTTGTTGCAAGTCAAGAAAATCTTATTCAAAATCAGTTATACCATTTTTGCCACGCAATACGTGGGTATAGGAATATTATCCATCCAGGCTTGGAGGCAAGGAAACAGGCGGTGGTTGTAAATGAGGATAACGCAAACATGGCATGGGATATAGCCCGGAAAGTATTGCTTGAAATATAAAAATTGAGCTTCTCAAGGAGTTTGCAACTAATTAACACCTCTTGACCGCATAGCATAAACGGGCTATGCTATATATACCATATTTAAGCGGGAAAGTGGTGTAAGCATGGCAAAAGGTACTCGGAAAGGTCACGGCGAGGGCACAACGTACCATTGTAAGGATGGTTACTGGAGAGGCCAAATAACTATCGGTAGAGATCACGAAGGAAAGCAAAAACGGAAGACATTCTCCGCTAAGTCTCAAAAAGAAGTTATTGCGCTGATGAAGGAGTTCCAGTATAAGCAAAGTCGTGGAGAATTGCCTAAGACCAATATGATTAACTTGGGTGATTGGATGATTTCTTGGCTGGAAAACTATAAGAAGCCAAACCTCCGGCAGACTACCTATGAAAACTACGAAACAATTATTAAGACCCATATTTTGAAAAGCCAGATTAGCAAGGCTCAAATCCAGAAACTTACAACTGACCAGATCCAAAAGTTTATGGCTGCAAAAGCCGAGAAGGGCAAAACAGTCGCTGTCAAAGAAGAAGTTCAAGAAAACGGTCAAACGGTAATCAAGGTAAAGCATATTGAAGGTCCGCTTTCTCATCGAACGGTAAATTTCGTACACTTCTTAATTCAAGCTGCCCTTGAGCAGGCCTTGAAAAACAACATTATAGTTAAAAATGTTGCAAGCCTTTGTGAGAAATATAAACAGGACAAGCAGGAAGTCAAGCCGCTAACAAAAGAAGGTGCAACGAGCCTTTTGCAGACTCTAAAGAATCATCGTATGTACGCTGCGATACTCCTTGATTTGATGACAGGTCTCCGTAGGGGTGAACTACTGGCACTGCGTTGGTCAAATGTAGACCTTGAGAGAGGTAGTATCACAATCACTGAGAACCTTGTAAGGGTCAAAGGTGGTAGTAAGACACATAAGCCGAAAACCAAGAGTTCTATAAGAACTATTCAGATTCCCGAAAGGGTCAAGGAGGCCTTGAAGATACACAAGGCTCAACAGGATGCTGAAAAGGCAAAGGTCGAGGAGAAGCTGAAGGAAAATAAAGATGATCAGATAGAGCCATATGAAGATAATGATATGGTCTTTTGTCAGCCTAACGGCAAGAAAATTCAGCCGAGGAATTTCCAAAGGATGTTTGAGGGATGGGCTTCAAAGGCAGGGTTACCAAAAGGTACTCGGTTGCACGATCTTAGGCATACCTTCGTAACAAATATGTTTGCGTTAGGAGTAGACATTAAAACTGTCCAGAGTTACACAGGCCACTCCGACACAAGGACACTTTTAGACACCTATGCACATGTTATACCTGAGTCACAAAAGAGTGCTGCTAAAAAAATGAATGATATTCTTCCGGAGATATAGGATAAAAGCTTGCGGTTGTTGAGTTTGTATGATAATAATTTATGCTTAAGTTTATGCTTAGCGACCTAATTTAGCTTTCTTTTATTTGTCTTATCTTTATTTAACTTTGATGATAGAGATTAAGTTAATCCCTTATAGATACTGGGATTATAGCCAAATGTGGCGGTACTGCTGAAGTCTGATTTTAGGCAAAAATAATGCAAGCCCTTTATTCACATTCAAGAGGTCGCTGGTTCGAAACCAGCATGCCCCACCACCAGTAACAACAAGGCCTGGACGGCATTTCGTCCAGGCCTTGTTGTTTTCCCCATTCCAACTTATTAATCCAGTAATTCTTGTAATTTTTTCTCGGCAATATCCCGATAAATGTGAGCAGGCACCGCAAATTGCAATAGTGTTTGAAAATCATTGATTGCCTTCGCTTTTTGTCCCTGAGCCTCGTAAGCCAGCCCACGCCGGTAAAGCGACTCCGTATTGTCAGGGTCAATCTTCAAAGCCTCAGTATAATCCGTAATCGCTTGCTCCTGATTGCCCAAATCTTCGTAAGAGTGCCCCCGATGGTTAAACGAACAGGCAAAACCCTTGCGGACTGCGATCGCTTGGCTAAAGTCTGCAATCGCCAGCTCGTGATGCCCCTGTGCAGCGTAAAGAAGACCACGGTTATTATAAGCCGCACCATGTTCCGGATTTAGGGCGAGGGCTTGCGTGAAATTAGCAATGCCCTCTTCAGTGCGCTCGATTGCAGCGCAGGAGAGGCCTCTGCTGTAATACGCATCAGCATAATCTGGATATAGTGCCAGTAAGTGAGTTAAGTCGGCAATGGCTTTTTCGTGATAGCCCTGGTTTGCGTATGCTTCTGCCCGGCCATTATAGGCAGCTGCATTAAGGGGTTCTAACGCCAAGGCCGCTGTATAGCCTGAGGCTGCCTCTACTGTGTAGCCCATATCTGCAAACAGATCAGCCCGACCGATAATGGCGTTGATATCTTTCGGCGACACCTCTATTGCCTTGGTGTATTCAGTAATGGCCTCTTGATAACGTTCCTGCTCTTCCAGCCATTTTGCCGTTTGATAGTATTGCTTTAACAAATTTAGTACCCCCTTTGCTGTTTACTCGGGTTAGTTCATAGCGAGTTGTCATTTATTTCTATATCTCATAAAAACAAGTATTGCGGTTGACGAGTTGTTTGGGATACAGAACACCTGTGATTACTCTTGACAGAGAGTTGTACCCCTGCTTCCCTTTCAAGCACGCAGACCTGTAACGAATAGTTCTCTCTTTGTCAGTAAATACCTTTCTGACTTTGCTAATGTTCGGGTTGAAGTAGGCGAGGAGTACAGAAAGAGGGCGTTCCAAAGCAGTACTGCTTTTGGGACGCCCTCTTTCTAAAGGAGAATTTGTCTATCGTATTGTCACAGTTGTTTTGCCTAACACTTTACCATCTTGATCTACGAACTTCACATTCATACCGCCGGATATGGTAAACAGATTGCGATCCACCAGCACGTAATCGGCCGGATATACAAAATCGCGTATATCTGGGTCGTTCAGTCTCGGACTCTTTGCTCTGACGGTTACCGTCATTTGGTTGCCTTTTACAGTGACCTTCTCGATACCGATGTTATGACTGGAGGATGTCCCGCCAAGGTAAGCCAGCAGAGCCACTTTATCGGTTAGGTCCACAGTGCTCAGTTCGTCGAGAACAGGCTGTGGAACTGTTTGGGCCTTCATTTGCAACTGACGGCTGTACACAACAGCTACTCCCATATCCTGCGGATATTCGGGTTTTTGCCAGTGCCAGTCTTTGTACGCATTGGTTTTGAAAATGACATTACCTGATGGTTGACCAGGTTGTACCACTGTTTCATACACCTTGTACGTCGTCCAGATAGCACCGTCATCGCTGCCTAACGGTCTAACTAGAATCATCGTATAGTTTTTGCCGTTCTGAGTAACCTGCAGATCGATTTGACCATGACGAGCAATCGAACTGCTGCTTAATTGGCGAACAATCTTAAATTGCGCTTTGTCCCCCAAACCGTAGTAAAGTTTACCCTCTCGTTTAGCTACTTCCATCGGATCAAGACGCCACAACTCACGTCCCTCGTCAACATTCTGCTGCCATTTGATTACCTTGTTATAATCAAGCCCTACGACTCCACTACCAACCACCGGCTTGTCCGGTTTCGCAACAACAGCTGCTTCGCGAATAGATACGATTTGCCAAATTCTTTTGCCGTTAGGCTGGCTAAGCTCAACAAGATAATACTTGCTTCCATGTCCAACAAGCACATAAGCCTTACTTTTATTAGACGCCGAAATTTGGGAAATGAGTGTAAACGAATCGGATTTCGCATTGAATCCATATTTGGCTGCATGATTTTTCACGACTTGGACAGGATCAAGCAACCAAAGCTGTTTGCCGCTATTAACATTCTGCTGCAATTGATTCACAACAGAGTTATCGACAACAATTTTTGCAGTTTCTTTGCCAACAGTGTCAACCACTACGCGTTTTGCCTCACCTTTGTCGTCAGTCACTACAACTTCTGAATTGGTGATTACTTTCTCGGCTGGCTGCTCAATCAATTCTTCAGCCGTCTCGACTGCTGAGGGGCTAGCTGATACTTCCACAGTCGGCGAGTCAGATTGTTCTGCTGGCGCCGCTTGAGCTTGGCTGGCTCCCGATGATGCCCATTTCAGCGCCGCAGTCGTGGGTCCCGGAAGTAGTGATGGCATGACGGCACCTGCAAATACTGCTGTACCGATGGCTGCTGTTAGTAGTTTTTTTAATCGTATATTCATTATTATTTCTCCTTTTAATTTGGTCCATTGAGCGCTCTCATTTTATTAAACGAGAAGAAACAGCAAAGGTAACGCCCGAGCTGACAGAAGGTACCCAATTTTTCTTGTATCTATGTTTTTACTCTCGTCATCCGGCAACAAAGGGCTGCACCCGACATCAAAATGTCTGGATGCAGCCCTTTAGTCCCTTTTCGCACTCGCTTAAAACGCTTTCGTCAACCCGCCATCAACCAGGATTGTCTGTCCGGTGATATAACTATTAGCTTCTGAACACAAGAATACTGTTAGTCTGGCGTACTCATCCGGTGTCCCATAACGGCCTAGAGGAATGCTTTTGACCGTCTTTTCGTAGATTTCTTCGACACTGATGTTTTCTTTATTAGCCCGGTCTTGATCTAGTTGCTGAATTCGGGCGGTGCTGATACGGCCTGGTCCCATGACATTGACCAGGATATTATCTTTGCCGAGTTCCTGGGACAATGTTTTGGTCAGCCCCACTACCGCGGTGCGAAAGGTATTAGAGAGGATGAGGTTGTCTAATACTTGTTTTACAGAGGAAGAGGTATAGTTGACAATGCGGCCTTTGCCCAACTGACGCATGTGGGGTAACACTTCGCGGGTGGTGCGGATATAAGACAGAAGGTTGAGTTCATAGGCTTTCTGCCAAGCTTCGTCGCTAAAATCATCAAACACCCCTGGCGGTGGGCCGCCAGAGTTATTAACCAACGCATAAACTGGCCCGAATTTCGAAACCGTGTTTTTTACAACCTGTACGATGTCTGCTGATTTCGTAATATCGCCGACGGTATATGCCGGCTCTTTACCGGTGGCTGCCTTGATTTCTGTCTGCGTGCCTTTCAGCTCTGTTTCCGAACGGCTGAACAGCATGACATTTGCGCCTTCGCGGGCAAATTCTAATGCCGCCGCTTTGCCTAAACCGCCGCTTGATGCCATGACGAGCACGGCTTTGTCCTTTAGTCCTAAATCCATTGTATTCCCCCCTCGTTGTTCTTTTTTGGTTAATCGCCAGACTTGCTTCCCTTCAATAAACTGCTCTGCTCAGTGATGAATTTAATAAACGCTTGTGCTGCTCGGGATAAGTATTTGTCTTTTTTCCAAGCCAGGCCAAAATCGATATACACTGGGTTGATTAACGGAATGGCGGCAATTTTGTTGCTTCCATGAGCAATTTTCTCAATCAGAAATGATATTCCGACGCCTTTTTTCACCAAACCTTTAATAGTTTCAATCTGGTCAGAGGATAAGATGATATTAGGGTTAAAGCCATAGTTCTTACATTCTTCAAGGATCACCTTCCGATTATAGGCGCTCTCCTTGAACAGAATAAATGGCTCATTTCGCAGTTGGTCAAGAGATATGACTGTATTTCCT